>NZ_FZQY01000004.1:300000-572000 GCF_900199585.1 Helicobacter sp. 'house sparrow 1'
CAAGTAGATGGTATGGTAAGCTTTCAAAAAAGTTTGGAATTGTCTAATAAGAGGGAGTTGTAGTGTCAAAAAATCTTATTTTTGTTATTTTTTTAGCTTCATATTTTATTTCTCTGTGTTGCATCTTTCTTGCTAAAAGGGCACAAATTGGAGTGGATTCTATTCATAGTAATTCACCTCAAAAAATGCATTTGAAGAATACCTCAAGAATAGGCGGTCTGAGTATTTTTATTACTTTTGTGTTGGGTTATTTTATATTTTTTTATCAAGAGGATATTATCTTTACAATTATTGGTCTTTGTTTTGTTTTTATGGGGGGATTTCTTGAAGATTTGAAGGGGACTATGAAACCTATCAAACGCCTTTTGATTCAAAGTGTTGGAGTTATGGTAATGCTTCTTGATAATCTTGGGATCATTTATAATCTTGAACCTTTAATTGTATTGCCTTGGACTATGGCTATTGTTTTTAGTATTTTTGGCATTGTTGGAGTTTGTAATGCGTTAAATATTATTGATGGTTTAAATGGTTTGGCAAGTGGTGTTGCTATGATTGTTTTGGGTGCTATTGCATTTGTAAGCAGGGATATTAATGGTTTTGTTTTTATATTTTGTATTTTAGCAATTGCAGGAACTCTTGGATTTTTTATTCTAAATTTCCCTTTTGGTAGGATTTTTTTGGGAGATGGAGGGGCATATTTTTTGGGCGCATTAATTGGAATTTTATTGGCTATATTGAGTAATAATGGGATTAGTGCTTGGTTTGGTTTGAGTGTGATGATTTATCCAGTATGGGAAGTTTTGTATTCAATTTTTCGAAGAAAATTAGATGGAAAAAAAGCAATGCAACCAGATAGCTTGCATTTACACTCTTTGGTGTTTAAAATTTTGAAAAATAATGCATTGAGTGGATTTGTTATTCTTTTTGGGTATGGAATCTATGTTATTTGTGTATTAAGTCTTGCAAAGACTGCAAATGATTTTATTATTGCTTCTTTATGCTTTATTTTGTTTTATAGCATCATATATAAAAGCTTAAGATTGTATTTATCAAAAAGGTGATATGAGTAATAGGCTAAAACTGTAAGATAGTTTATTTTTTTGTTTGTTAGAACTCTATGATGTGAGCACTGATACACAAATAAACACTTTCTAAGATTACTAAAAGATTGTTGGCAACCTATGCCTTGGTTTCTCTTGAATTGCAACTGGGGAATGGGTTGCAAACTATAGCATTTCTCTTCTCAAAAGTTTTAAGATAGTGTGAATAAGAGCTTATAAAATGGTGAGTATGGATGATTTTAGATTCATCTAAAAAAGAACCAGTGTTGCTTTCTCAAGCTTTTTTACAAGTGTGGTGATGGTTAGGTTGATGGGGTATTAATGAAGTTATAGAAGAATATTTAATAGACTTGGGTAATCCAAGTCTATTATGCAGGAATTAAATATTCTTTTGTTGGATTTTGCTTCTTATTAGAGATTCTTATGAGCGCTCTACTTTAGAATCTATAAGCATAACTAACATTAAAGCTATAAAAGTAATCAAGCTTTGTTTCTATACTCATATTTTTTTTCCCTTCTCCTCTAGTATCAAAGAAGGAGTTATTGTTCTTTGATTTTCCAAAGACTTTATTAAAACTAAAGCCCCAGCTGATTTGATGCTTATCAAAAAAATAATAAAAACCAACTTTTGGATAAAGTAGAGAATAAGATATATTTTTATTGGAGAATTGCTTAAAAAAAGAATTGTATATTTGAGGAAAGACTGGTGAATATTCTTCCATATTGGGAATCTTAATGAGTGAGTTGATTGCATAAACAAAACTATAGCCACCCCCAACATTGAATCCAAAAGCGTGCTTATTTTTTTCAAAAATATTGAATAAAAGGTTGGTTTCTACCCCAAAAGTTAGGGGAATGTAGTCTGTAATAAGAGTTATTTTACTATCACCCTCTGCTACTATATTGGCTGGGTAAAGGATATTTGCATTATTTTTTCTAAGCATGTGAAGATATCCTGCTCCAAAAATCCCCTTGATATCAAAACCTACTTTCTGAGATTCTCCAAAAAAATGCTGATAGCCAAAAAAGATTTTTCCATCAAATTGGATTGGCTTAAAATCAAAGAGTGAGATTGTAAAATCAGAACCTGGAGTTGCTAGAATCATCTCTCTTGTAGAGCCATTTCCTTTTCCAAACCCACCACTTAGCTCAAATCCCAAAATATAACCATTTTTAGAATATTGATCTGGTTTTGATTGTGCATATATTTGAGAGATTGGTATAGAAATTAGTAAGAGGATTATTAAAATATTTTTTTTCATTTAGTGCCTTTTATTTTTCATCTTAGCATAAATATCAAGAAATTATAAAACTAAATTTTTGATAAGAATTAATAAAAAACCAAAAATGGATATTTATTTTTGGTTTTTTGTATAGAATATAGGATTGTTTTTTTAAGATAGGAGCTAATAAATGAAGAAATTTTTATTCTTTTTTGGTTCATTGTTGTTTCTTTTTGCACGAAACCAAGAACCTTACTTAATTACAAAGGAGAGCAAAGGGGATTTTAATGCGGTTTTGGAGAGGGCAATTAGAGTGTTAGATTCTAATCCTAATATCAAAATTTTTACTATTATTGATCACGCAAAAGCTGCAATAGAGCGAGATAAGGTGATGCAACCTTCTGTGGTGATTGTTTTTGGAAATCCAACAGTTGGCACGGATTTTATGAATAAGTATCCAAAATTTGCAATTCAGTTGCCTCTAAAAATGTTAATTTCTCAAGAAAAAGATAAGGTTTTTGTATCTTGCATCAATCCTATTTGGATGGCACAAGATCAAAAGATACCAATAGATGAGGATTTTATACAAAACACCAAAAAGTTTCTTAAATCTTTAATTCAAGAAATTACATTAGAGCAGTAATTAGGAATTTTAGATCGTTTTTTAAGAAAGTAGAATTTTTAAATCTTGGTTAAAAAATCTTAGGAGTCTCCTAAGATTTTTTATATGAAGAGTCAGATTTGCGAAGTCAGGTTATTTTTGATCCTAAATAAACCTTCTAAAAGATTTTTGTCTAATCTCTCACCAAAGTATGTTCTAAAACTTCCTTAATATCGCTTACACTAACAATTTCTAGATCTTCTTGAACTTCAGTTGGTATATCCTCAAGATCCCTTTCATAATTTTTTTGGGGAATTAGTACTTTTTGCATCCCCGCTTTATGAGCAGCAATTAATTTTTCTTTTAATCCACCAATAGGTAAAACATTTCCTGTAAGTGTAAGTTCACCAGTCATTGCAACTTTTGAACAAATTTTTGTATTGGTTAAAATTGAGGCAATGACACTAGCCATTGCAATACCTGCACTTGGCCCATCCTTTGGAGTAGCTCCCTCTGGAACATGAAGATGAATATCATAAAGATTATAAATCTGTTCTTGATTTTTTTCTTTCTTTTTCTCTTTTTTGGTATTGAAAAATTTCTCATCAATTAAAACCTTGATAACAGAAAAAGCAATATGCGCAGATTCTTTCATTACTTCGCCTAAACTTCCTGTAAGTTTTAATCCACCTTTACCCTTGATTTTAATTGCTTCAATTTTTAATACATCTCCACCCACACTTGTCCAAGCAAGTCCATTAACAACACCAACTTTATTTTCACTATCACTTTTTTCAATTTCAAATACAATTTTATCAAGGTAATTAGATAGGTTATTTGGAGAGATGAAAACTTTTTTAACTTCGCCTTTTAGTATTTCTTTTGCAGATTTTCTTGCAAGAGTTGCTATTTGCCTACGCAGATTTCTTACCCCAGCTTCTCTAGTATATTTTTCTATCATTAATGTGATAACTTCATCACTAATTTGTACCTCATTAGTCTTTAATCCATGTTTTTTGAGTTCTTGAGGAATTAAATATTTTTTTGCAATCTGCTCCTTTTCTTGAGGAGTGTAACTTGAAACTTCAATGAATTCCATTCTATCTCTAAGGGGTGCTGGAATATTTGAAATATCATTTGCTGTTGCAATGAAAACAACTTGGGAGAGATCAATATTAAAATTTGCATAATAATCCCTAAAGTTTGTATTTTGTTCAGGGTCTAGAATTTCAAGCAGAGCGCTTGTAGGATCGCCTCGCATACTACGCCCAACTTTATCAATTTCATCAAGCACTACTACAGGATTCATTTCCTTTGCCTCAATCAATCCTTGAACAATTCTTCCAGGCATGGCTCCCAAATAAGTGCGTCTATGTCCTCTAAGTTCATTAACATCTTCTAGTCCCCCCAAGGCAATTCTTACAAGAGGTCTTCCAATAGCCTTAGCAATGGAGTTTGCAAGACTTGTTTTACCTACACCTGGAGGTCCAAAAAAGCAAAGGATAGTGCCAATATTTTTATTTTCTTTTTGTTCTCTTTTGGCTAAGAGTTCTTTAACCGCAAAGAATTCCACGATTCTCTCTTTTGGCTTGAGAAGAGAAAAATGATCTTGATTGAGTTGTTTTTCTACATTAGCAATGACTAATTTCTTCTTTGCAAATTTACCAAAGGGAATCTCAAGCATCCATTCAATATAGCTTTGTATTACATTGGCCTCAGAACTTTCCTGATGCATCTTGCTAAGTCGATCAATTTGTTTTTTAATCTCCTTGTAGCAATCTTCATAAACAAAGGCTTTGATGGATTCTAACTTTTTCTTGTAATTTTCAATTTCCTCATCTCTTTGTTTATCTAATCCCAGTTCTTTTTGAATCTGCTTAAGCTGTTCTCGTAAAAAATACTCTTTATTGGTTTGCTCCATCTTTGTATGGACCTTGTTTTTTATTTCTTTTTGTAGTTTTTGAGTTTGTGTTTCTTCAATCACAAAATCTATTAACATCAAGAGTCTTTTTTCTGTGTCATCACTTGCAAAAAGAAGATAAGACTGATCTTTTTTGAGTCTTAGGACAGATGCAATTAGATCCACAATGCGATTGGGCTCTTCATTTTCATCAATGGTTTTGAGGATATCTGGAGGAAAAAACTGACTGATATTTGCAAGATGACGTACTTTTTCTCTTAATACCGCCATGATTGCAGAAATTTTTTCTTGATCAAAATCTTTATAAATAATTACATCCACAGTTCCTTCTAAGGGATCTTTATTTTCTAAAGAAAGTATTCTTCCTTTTGCAATCCCTTGGAATAGTATTTTTACTTTTCCATCAGGAAGATTTACTTTTCTCATAATGCTTCCAATTACACCTACATCATAAAACCCATGAATATCTTTATTGGGTTGCTTGTTGTTCTTTGCACAACCTACAAAAATCAACTCCTTGTTTTCAATAGCTTTGTTTATGGCCTTAATATTTGCGCTATCACTGATAAAAATAGGTGCAATCATAAAAGGATACATAAATCCTTCTTCTTCTATGATAATAGGAATGGTTGCTGGAAAATTTTTTTGATTAACAAGTTGCATTTTTACTCCTACCAATTAAAGATTTTTACATACCAAGGGACATGAGATGGAGTTGGTTTTGCCTCTGTTTCTAGCGTGGAATCAACACGATTGAGATAAAGCTCTTTAGCATCTTGTTTCTTTTGCTTAGAATACACATTTGCTATTGCTTTATTAAGTTCATTTTGTCCAAGAATAAGTCTCATTTGGATTGTTTTTGCCAACTCATAGTAGCGACTTTTTGGGAATTTAATAAGAAAATCTTCGGTTTCTGATATCGAGTTTTCTAAAAATTCTTGGTCCTTGCTGTAATTTATAAAGGCAAGATAGTGTGTTTTAACCTTTAAAAAAGCGATATAGTCCAATATATCCTGTGTTCCATATCTCTTTAGATATTCATCAAAGTAATAATCTGCTAATATAAATTCTTTTGCATAAATATGGGCTTGACCAAGTATAAGCATTGCATCAGGAAGTAGGGGAGAATTAATATGCTCACTTTGCAAAGAAGAGAAAAAATTATCTGCATTTTCTAAACTTCCTACCTTTATCTCTTTCAATATCTCTTGATACCAGTAAGAGGCAGGCTTATTAAATTCACCCTTGTCTTTGGAGGAACAGCCAAAAAAGAGCATAAAGGTAACAAAAAAAGTGCTATAAAACAAAGCGATTTTCAAGGAAACTCCAATCTTTATTAGGTATCTCATAGGTGGTAATTATATTATGAAAAAGTTAAGGAAAATACGCAAAACTTTGTTTTTTGGTGTTGATTTTTAAATAAGAAATTCGATAGAATAGCATTCATTCACAGGAATTATGACACTGAGAGCAATGTATTTTAGGGGTTAAAATATGATTTTTGAAGTTAAGTCTCCGATCTTAGGATTTGAAAGAGTCAAAAAAATGAGACTAGAAAAGATAGATGAAGTATTTGTCAGATTGAGTAATGCGGAGGATAATTCTCCAGTTTTTACATTAATCAACCCTTTTGTTTTAAGGGAGTATGAGTTTGATGTCCCTGCTGCAGTAAGATTGCTTTTGGATCTAGAGAATGCTAAGAATGTCTTTATTGCAAATATCATGGTGATTCAATCTCCTATCCAAGAATCTACTGTCAATTTTCTAGCACCTGTTGTATTTAATTTTGATAATCAGACTATGGCACAAGTTGTTCTTGATAGCTTGAAGTATCCGCAGTATCAGCTTGCAGAGCCCGTGTCTGCTTACTATAAAGATGAGAGTGTGGTGGGTAGTATAAAGAAAATAAGTGAATAAAGAAGACATTTTATTTGTTGGCTATGGGAATATGACCTTAGCCATACTAAGAGGAATTATATCCTCTAGATTGTTTGAAACTTATAATCTATTTGTTTGTGGTCGTAATTCTAAAAAAGCTTCTAGTTTTTTAAAAAATAATGGATTGAATGATATTGTTCAAGTTAGCCTAATTGATAATCATCAGGTTTTGGTAAAAGATAAGACTGTATTTTTGTGCATTAAACCTGATGGTTTGCAGAATTTTAAATTTATTGGCCGTGCAAAAAATGTAATTAGTGTGATGGCTGGTGTGCAGGTTTCTATCATTAAAAAACATTTGGATTCTATGGGATATGTAAGGGTGATGCCAAATGTAGCTGCAAAATATCAAAAGTCTTCTAGTGCCATCTTTATTGATAACGCAAACTTAGATGAAATAAAAAGATTGGTTCTTAGTTTTGGAAATTTTGTACAAGTTGATAAAGAGGCGTTAATTGATTCTGCTATCGCTACTAGTGGGAGTGCTCCTGCTTTTGTAGCATTGATGGCACAGGCTCTTATTGATGCGGGTGTTAGAGAGGGATTTAATCGGCTACAAAGCCAAGAACTTGTGAGAGGTATGTTTGAGGGTTTTTCTTTATTACTTAGGGAAAAAACTCCCCAAGAAATTATTGATGAGATAGCAAGCCCTGGAGGCACAACAATAGAAGGAATTAGCACCTTGGAGAAGCACGCATTCAAGGGTATTGTAATGGAAGCCACAAATCAAGCAGTTTTAAAAGCAAGGAAGAAATCCTAGCTACTCGCTTTTTTGATGAGCAAGTTTTACATATATTGATAACCCAATTACTAGTAAAGATACTCCACCAATTAAAGAAACAGCATATAAAATTTTATCAGGTTCACTGATTGCAAATTTAAATACAAGCATTAAGGATTCTATTGCTAAAGCAATAATGATGGAACCTAAAAATCTCACCATCGTTTCTTGTAATGTTTGGGAATTATTTTCTGTATTTTTTCCTAGTACTTCACTTTCAAATATTGCTTTGACTAAGTCAAAAATTGCCAAGGCAAGAGTTAATTGAATAATGGCTTTGAAAATTTCATCAATATCAAAATTTTTAAAATGTCCTAATGCAATGTAAAAACTAAAAGCTCCTTTGCAGAATAAAAGCAAGCAAACAAGTGTGAGACAAAGAGATAGGAGTCCATAAATACTCATACTTATTCTTGCGCATACATCAGAAAATTTTGATGGTGCAGAGATGTTGATTGCAGTTTTAAGGGCTAGATCAATGCAAACCACATAAATAAGTTCATGATTTTGATTATAAACAGGATAAGAAGCAGTCACAACTAGCTTGCCATTATCGCTACAAGGATAAGGGTTGGTGATAATGCACTTTCTTTCACGCACCGCTTCATAATAAAATGCTCTATCAGAGAAATTTTCTGTACAAGTAATCCCATTTAATCCTACTTCATTGCCCATTGCATCAAGAATATAGATTGCATCAAATGCTTCAATTTCATCTTTGATTTTTTCAATCCCATTTAAGACGCTTTTAAGACTAGTGCTAGGTATGTAATTTTGAATGTTTTGTGTAAAGAGATAGCACATATAAGCACGAAGTTCGTAGCGAACTTTTCTATAGATTAATATGTCTTTTGATAGCATTTAGATTTCCTTATTTATATTTCTAAAATTCTTATAAAAAATATTCTACTAAAATTTTTTTAAAGCTTATTGTAATGCTTTTTGTCTTTGTTTCTTAACTCAAGTTTTCTTTATGGTAAAATCACTGTCTTTGTTAAGTAAATCATAGAAGAAAAGGAATTAGTTGCTTTATTATCTTTATTCAGAGTTTGGAATCAATGTCTTTCGTTATATTACCTTTCGTGCAGGGATTAGCTTCTTTTTAGCTTTTTTCCTCTGTGTATTTTTAATGCCTCATTTTATCCGTTGGGCAAGGAGAAATAAGGCAAGTCAACCTATTTCAGAGTTTGTTCCTGCCCATAAAGAAAAGAGCAATACCCCAACAATGGGTGGTTTTATATTTATCTTTAGTGCAGTGATTTCCTCATTAATTAGCGCACAAATTTTAAATAATTTTGTAGTTTTAGCCTTGATTGTTTTGGTAGGTTTTTGCTTGATTGGTGGTTTTGATGATTATTCAAAAATTAGTGCTAAAAGTAATAGTGGGATAAGTGCAAGAATGAAGATGTTGCTACTTTTTGTTTTGTCTTTTAGTGTTGCTTTATACCTCAGCTATGTTGTTCAACTGGATTCTGGGTTATATATTCCATTTATGAAAAAGCCACTATTGCATTTAGGAGATATTCCTTGGGCAACCACATTTTTTTGGATTTTAGTATTTTTAGCCACAACAAATGCTGTAAATATTACAGATGGATTAGATGGATTGGCTACTGTTCCAAGTATTTGTGCTCTATTTTCACTCTCAATTTTTGTTTATATTGCGGGGAATTATGAACTAGCAAATTATTTATTGTGGCCAAGAGTTGTAGATTCTGGAGAGTTATTTGTTGTATCTGTTGCATTAATAGGTGCCCTTTTTGGCTTTCTGTGGTATAACGCGCATCCTGCACAAGTTTTTATGGGAGATAGTGGTAGTTTAGCAGTAGGGGGCTTTATAGCTTATATGGCTATAGTTTCAAATAATGAATTCTTATTGCTTTTGATAGGTTCTATTTTTGTGATTGAAACACTTTCTGTAATTTTGCAAATTGGTAGTTATAAAACAAGAAAAAAGAAAATATTTTTAATGGCTCCCATTCATCATCATTTTGAGAAAAAAGGATGGGCGGAGAATAAAATTATTGTAAGATTTTGGATTATTGCTATTTTAAGCAATATTATTGCACTTTTAAGCTTAAAGATTAGATGAAAAGAGTTTCAATAATAGGGTATGGTGTAACCACGGCTCCTTTAGTGGATTTTTTAAATCAGCAGGGAATAGGCTGTGATATTTTTGATGATAAATTTAATCAATCATCACAGAAAGGTTTGAATAATTTTATACCTACTAAAAACTTTGATACTTTTAGATCAAATTTAGAGATTACTAGCCCAGGCATACCTCCATATCATACTCTGATCCAAAATTCTAAGAACTTGGTGAGTGAATATGATTTTTTCGATAGTTTAGTATCATATGACCCAATAAGTATATGGATAAGTGGAACAAATGGAAAGACTACAACTACCCAGATGTTAGAGTTTTTATTACAAGAAAAAGGGGCTATGAGTGGCGGTAATATAGGCTATCCGCTAACTAATTTGTATTTGCAAAAACCTCCTATTTGGATTTTAGAAACTAGTTCCTTTATGCTGCACTATACAAAAAAAGCATTTCCAAAGCTTTATATTTTATTACCAGTTAGAGAGGATCATATTAGTTGGCATCAAGGATTTGATGGATATTTAGATGCAAAATTAAGTCCTCTTTTAAGAATGCAAGAAGATGGCATTGCTTTAATTCCTGAAGAACTAAAAGAGCATCCTAATTGTAAAAAAACACAAACAAAAATAGTTTTTTATCGCTCAAGTGCGCAGATAGCAGATCTTTTTGGGTTCAATCTTAAGGAAAGTGTTTTTAAAGAACCTTTTTTATTAGATAGTCTTTTGGCTTTAGGAGGGGTAAAGCTTCTTTTTGGAGAAGTAAAGCTTACAGCACTAAATAATTTTCAAATAGGACGGCATAGAATTGAAGAGTTTTTTGATTCTAAAAAAAGACTTTGGGTGAATGATAGCAAGGGAACAAATGTTGATGCAACTTGTGAAGCAATTAAAAGATATCAGGATAAAAAAATTTTATTAATTTTAGGGGGTGATGATAAGGGTGCTGATCAAAGACCTGTTTTTGAGCTTATCAAGCATTTGGATATCAAACTCTTTTTAATTGGTAGTAATGCAAAAAGACTTGAGAAACTTGCTTTAGAATATAATATAGGGTTTGAAAATTGCTTCTATCTGCAAGATGCAGTTTTAAAAATCAAAAGAGAACGGGAAGAAAATGATGTAGTATTACTTAGTCCAGCTGCTGCTAGTTTGGATCAATTTGATTCTTATAAGCACAGAGGGGAAGTTTTTAAACAATTAGCCTTACAGAGGGATTGATGTATTTTTCAAAGGAAATATTAGATTTTTTTATGACAATTGGTAAGGTGTATCTGTATAAAAAGGATAGAATCTTATTCTTTGAAGGACAAAAATCAAAAGATTTATATATTTTATTGAAAGGTCAAATTCGTTTATATAAGACTGATGATCAGGGTGGAGTGATTAATATCCATTTTTTAAAAAGCCCTAATTTTGTTGCCGAAATGCCCGTATTTGAGGGAGTTTCGTATCCTGCAAGTGCATGTTTTGAGAGCGATTCTGAAGTTTTAAAAATAGATTTTAAAAAATTTAAAGATCATCTTTTTGAAAATCAGGATATTTGTATGCTTTTTATTAAGTCTTTAATGGCAAAAATCAAGTTTTTGGAATCTATGATCAATCAAAATTTTATGATGAATGTAGAGCTTAGATTGGCCCAGTTTTTATTAAACCATCAAGACAAGCTTCTTTTTATCACGCAAAAAGAAATAGCAAAAAATATCAATACCACCCCAGAGACATTATCTAGAACTCTAAAGAAGATGAAACATCAAAAAATAATTGATACCCATAAGGGTAAAATAAAGATTTTAAATCCAAAGGCTTTGAGAGGCTTTTATGCGGATAATTAACTGTGTTTTGTTTTGTTGTTTGTTTTGTTTTGGGCAAAGAATAGATTACAATAATTTAGATTTAAAATACTATCCTTATATTGTATTTTATGAAGCTTTAGATGATACAGAGGTTGATGCTTTAATCAAAGCTGTGGATAGAGGTGAGGAGAAGACAGGGCTATTTTTAGGATTTAATTCTGGTTGGATGAATGTGATTGTTGATAATAACGAGGATGCAAGGTATGGTTTTACATATGGAGTGAAATTAGGATATCAATCTTTCTTGCCATCATTTTTTGATAGATTGTCAAAACCCGGTATCTTAGGAGGTAGAATCTATGCTCAATATATAAGTTCTCTATCAAATAAAACAATATTTGGGAGAGATAGATTCTCTACAATTTTGCTAGGAGGAGATCTTCTTTTGGAATTTCCCATGTTAAGATATCTTGATTTGGGAGTGATCTTAGGTCTTGGCTTAGGTAGTATGACTTATAATGCTAAAGCAGATTCTGAACTCTCTTTTTTATTGAATACAGGGATAGGGACTTCATTTTTAAGACATCATAGAGTGGATTTTGAAATGAAAATTCTAACCAATGGTTATGTAAATTGGTTTGGAGCACTTTTTATGGTAGGGTATAACTATGTTTTTTAAAAGCATTGTTATTTTAATGTTAGCAGTTTTTGTGTTAGCAGATGAGGTGGATGATACTGTCTATGAAAAGCAAAAAGAAATCTATTTGCTTAAGGGGCAACTAAAGGCAATAGAGAGTGAAAAATATGCCGAAGAAACTCTAAAATCCAAAGAAGGGTTTTTTATTGGGGCGATTTTGGGAAATAGTTTTTTTAGGAATAGTAGCTATACTACAAATGAAGGTTATCCTATAATAGTGGGAATTAAAGGCGGATATCAAAAGTTTTTAAATCAAACTCAAGCAGGGTTTAGGGCTTATTTGGATTATCTTGTTGGTTTTAATTTTATAGACAGCAAATATATCTATCAGAATGTAACAGCTAACTTTGATGCAATAGGTGATGTCATGTTTGGTAGGGATAAAAGGTATGGCATAAGCTTTTTTGGTGGCTATGGTATGGGGCTTGTCAATGTGGGCTTTTTGGATAAGGCAAGGAGTTCAAATTATTCTGATTTGGGAATCTTTATTAATTTGGGCGTAGGTGTTGTTTTAAACTTAAAGCATCGCATTGAGCTACATTTAAAAATACCTCCTGTCAAAAGTTTTGGAGGAAATTTGGTAATATCAAACTTGTATCTCATTGCCTATCAATATGTTTTCTAGGTCTTTAATGAAAAAAATATTTTTTGTTTTATTTCAAATATTGTATTTATCAGCAAATATACTGGAATATGAGGCCAATCAGCCAGAGGATATTACTAAAAGTAGTCAGGAACTAGATAATGTGATAGAAGATTTAAAACAAAAAATTAAAGAATCAAATCAACATCCCCAAAGTGAGGTTTTAAAGAAAAAAAGTCAAGAAAAACAGCAAGATTTCTATCAAAAAAATGGACTTTTTTTAGGGATATTAGGAGGATTTGCTTTCAACTATGAGGCCTATAATGATGGAAAATATAACCGTGAAAATAGTGTTGAAGGTGCTACTAATACGGGAGTTTTAAATCCAAATTTTAATCTTAATTCTCTTAACTTCCTTTTTGGGGGCAAAATAGGTTATCAAAACTTCTTTTCCAAGTATTTTGGAACGCGTATTTATGGAGATGTTGCAGTAGGTCAGGGCATAATTAAATATAAGGACAAGGAATTGGGAAAAAATACTTATATGTTAGGGGCACTGAATCTGGATCTTTTGGGTGAATATCCAATTGCAAATCGATTTGATTTAGGAGGATTTTTAGGTTTTAGTATAGGATTGATGCTCAAGGGAGATGAAAAGACAAAAACTGATAATAGCTTAATGCTAGATCCGAGTTTTGGTAGTGAGAATATTTTATGGAAAAACTTTTTGCAAGTGGATTATTCTATTAATGTTGGTGCAAGCTTCTCCTATATTAAGAGACATCGTTTTGAAGTTGGATTTAAGATTCCAATAACTTTCTTACGCCTAGGGTTGGAAAAACCCGCTGTTTATACCAATGGAAGCGAAACAAAAATTTTAGTATCTAAAGATATTGATTTCACTCGTTCCAGCCTTTTTACAATTGGCTATATCTATGTGTTTTGATTTTTAGTGTAGAATCTTCCTTTGTGAAATAGGAGATCTATAAGATGCGATTAAAGTTTTTTTTTCAATTAGTAGTTGTTATAGGAGTTGGATTCCTTGGCTACTATGTATATCATTCTAAATTTTTTGAAAAAGATTCTCCTGTAGTGACTCTGATGGCCCAAATAGGTACAACAGAAAGGGAAATAGAACCTGGAGAGGCTTTTTGGAATTTCAACCGTAATATAGCAATATATATGAGTGATGAAAGCGGGATTAGAAGCTATAGAATTGTTGCAAGAGATGCAGAAGGACAAGTTTTAATTGATAAGCAAGAGGCAATTATTAAGCGCCCAAAAAGTATAAAGGTCTCTCTGCCAAAGCCAAATATTGTTTTAAAAGATGATGATCGTATTTTTTATGAGATTATTGTTAATGATTGGAGTAATGCAAATTTTTTTAGTGGAAATACCACAAAGCTGAAATTTAATTTTACAATTGATACAGAAGCTCCTGTTGTGAGAATGATTGCAAACTCTTATAAGATATCTTATGGTGGAAGCGCATTGCTTATCTTTAAGATTAATGACAAAAGCACCCAAGAGGTGATTGTTACAAATGGGACAGATGAGTTTAAAGCCTATCCTTTTTTAAAAGAGGGGTATTATGCTGTTTTAATTGCTTGGCCTATAAAAAATAAAGTGTTTGGAGGGACAATTACTGCAGTAGATAAAGCTTGGAATACTAAGAGAGTGGCAATACCGATTATAAAAGATTCAAGTGTTCGCTATCGTTTTTCAGATATTAAGATTAATGATCAATTTTTAAGTACAAAATTAGATAGTCTTATTGAGATAATTGGTGAGAGGTCACCAAATAGTTTTGATAATCCGTTGGAAAAATTTAAGTATATCAATGAGTTGGTGCGCAATAAGGATGAAAATATTATTTTTGGAATTACAAACAATCTTTCTTATGAAAACTATCTTAAACCCATAAACTTTAATGTTTTTCTACCTCTTAAAAAGAGTCAGGTTGTAGGAAGTTTTGGTGATCATAGAACTTATTTTTATAAAGATAGAAAGTTTTCAAAATCCTTGCACCTAGGATTGGATATCGCAAACTTTAAACATGCTCCTGTGGTAAGTACAAATGCAGGAAAAATTGTTTTTAGTGGATTACTTGGAGTTTATGGAAATACCGTAATTATTGATCATGGTATTGGATTGGCATCTTTATATTCTCATCTATCTTCTTTTGAATATGGCAATGGTGCAGAAATTGTTTCCCATACTCAAATTGGCAATACAGGGCAGACTGGATGGGCTTTTGGAGATCATTTACATCTAGGAATTTTAGTGCAGGGGCATCCAGTAAGAGTGGTGGAATGGATGGATTCAAAATGGATCAAAAACAATATTACAGATGTATTTTTAAAAGCTCAAAGCATAATTGAGGTGCAGAAATGATTAAGACAAGACAAAGAAATATACGAGTATTTGAGATTGATAATACAAACTTACAAGAGTGCTTAGAGTTTCTTAAAAAGCATTCTTTATTACTACGGGATTATTTAATATTCTTTACACAGACACCTCAAGAAGAATTAAAAGCACTATTATTGGAATTAGGATTAACATATTTTGTTCCCAATCACTCTTTTGCTTCAAATAATCAAGAAAAACAAGAGATTGTAAAGGAGCTTAAAATTATTTCCAAGCCTGTGCGCAGCGGTGAGGATATCGAGCATAATGGTGATTTAATTATTTGTGATAATGTTCACCATGGAGCGAGAATTTCTGCAACGGGTTGTATGATGATTTTTGGTAACTGCGAGGGGAGAATTGAGTGCGATGGGCAGTATTTAATTTTAAAAAATATCATTGCCAATCATATTATCTTTAACGGGCAGATTTTTTCACAAGAGATGCTAGAGAGGATTAATACAAATCCAAAAAATCTAAAACTTGTGCTACAAAATGGGGATTTTATTACAATTAAGGAATTAAAATGAAGCAACGAACAATTGCAAAAAAAGTAGAATTAGTTGGTATAGGTTTGCATAAGGGTGTGCCTGTAAAGATGGTTTTAGAACCATTAGAGGCAAACAGTGGAATTATTTTTTATAGAAGTGATTTAGGAATAAGTATTCCAATGAAGCCCCAAAATGTTACAAATACTCTTATGGCAACAGTATTAAGTAATGGAGAGGCTAAAATATCAACCATTGAGCATTTAATGTCAGCTATATATGCCTATGGGATTGATAATTTAAAAGTTTCTGTTGACAATGAAGAGATACCTATTATGGATGGAAGTGCTATAGGGTATTGTATGCTCTTGGATGAAGCAGGAATAAAGGATTTAGAAGTAAATAAGAAAATTATGGCCATAAAAAAGACTATTGAAATCAAAGATGGTGAAAAATTTGTTCGTATTGGGCCTAGTCAAAAAACTATTTTTGATTTTACCATTGATTTTGCACATCCTGCAATCAAGCAACAAAGTTATAAATTTGTCTTTAGCAAACAGGGATATAAGGATGAGATTGCTCGTGCTAGAACCTTTGGTTTCTTGCAGGATGTAAATTATTTAAGATCTCAAGGTCTTGGTCTTGGGGGTAATTTAAATAATTGTATTGTTCTTGATGAAAATAGTATTTTAAACAAAGAGGGATTGAGATATAAAGAGGAGTTTGTGCGTCATAAAATTTTAGATGCAATTGGAGATATGGCAATTTTAGGTATGCCACTTTTGGGGAGTTATATTTCTTTTGCAGGAAGCCATAAATTAAATTCTCTCCTAACTAAGAGAATCTTAGAGGATGTGGATGTATATGAATTAATTGAAGAAACTGAAGATGCTGTAGTGAGGGAGATGGTAAAAGAGTTTGAGTAAGACAAAAGTTTCTTTAGTTTTAGTTACACATACTGGGGGTGTTTTATGTGGAGTTTATCAAAATAATCAACTCATAAAATCTCAAATAAATACCCTAAAAACGCTTGATGCTTTGGTTGATATTTGGGTTAGTGTTAAGCAGTGTTATGAAGTAGAGGAGATCTGTTATGCAAGAGGACCAGGAAGCTTGAGTGCTCTGAAGCTCTTGCATATTTTTATTCAAACACTTCATGTTATAAGTGGGATAAAGATTTTTGCAGTAGATAGTTTTTATTTTAATCAAGGCAAATCAATTAAGGCTTTTGGAAATCAATATTTTGTTAAAAATACCCAAGGGGAGATTATTCTTCATCAAGATTTACTTCAAGAGAGTGAGAATAAATTTACCCTACCATCTGTAATCAATAAAGAAGATTTTAGCCAGCCAACACAGCCTTTATATATTGTTCCACCGGTCTAATTATAAAAATAAATACTTAGGAAGGTTAAGATGAAGGTAAAAATAAGTGTTCCAGCAACAAGTGCAAATTTAGGACCAGGTTTTGATTGTTTGGGGTTAAGTCTAGATTTTCGGAATTATTTTAGTGTGCAAGAATCTTGCAAACAAACTATTAGTATAGTAGGAGAGGGGGAGAGGTTTAGTAAGCTTAGAGCAGATAATATTTTTGTAAAAATTTTCTTAGAAAATCTAAAAAAATTTGGGATAGAACAAAAGAAGTTTGCATTTGAGTTTAAAAATCAGATACCAATTTCAAGAGGCCTTGGGAGTAGTTCTGCTGTAATTACTGCTGCAATTGCAATGGCATATTTTTTTAAGCACCAAAGATTTAATAAGCAAGAAATCTTAAATCTTGCGCTTCATTATGAAAGGCATCCAGATAATATTACACCAGCTGTTTTTGGTGGTTTTAATTCTGCGGTTTTAGAAAATAATAAGGTAGTGCATCTAAAACAGGATATATCAGATGAGATTCGAGCAGTTGTTGTGATTCCAAATAGGGCTATTTCAACAAAATATTCTAGACAGACTTTGCCTAAAAAATATAGCAATACAGATAGTGTTTATAACATATCAAGATCTTCTTTGATGTGTATGGCATTTATGCAAAAGAGATGGGATTTGTTACGGGTTGCAAGTAAGGATAAATTGCATCAATATCGTAGAATGAAACAATATCCTGTTTTATTTGCAATTCAAAAAATTGCTTTAGATAATGGCGCCTTAATGAGTACTTTATCAGGCAGTGGTTCTTCCTTTCTTAATATTTGTTTAAAGGAAGATGCTGTAAAAATTGCTCAGACTTTGCAATCAAAATTTCCAAATTTTAAAATTATTAATATTGCCTTTGATAATCAGGGATTGCGATTAGAGAAAGACTAAAAATTGGGTATAATGCAAAATGCTTTTTGAAAAACGAGAACCTATAAGAATGTGTGTTATCTGTCGCGTCAGATTTTTTCAAAAGGGTTTGATACGTTTAAAAATTTTGAATGGGAAGTTGCTTTTTTTTGATGGTTATGGCAGAAGTATTTATTTATGTCCAGATTGTCTTAAAGATGAGAGGTTGCACCATAAAATTTTAAGGGTAAAACAGATTGCAAGAGATAAAGAGCAGATCTATATGAATATTTGGGAGATAAGAGAACAATGTCAGATAAAGTAAAGATAGTAGAGATTGCAGGTGAGGTAGGAAGAACCTCAAAGGAGGTTTTGGAGCTTGCTAAGGAATTAGGTTTAGCTGTGAAAGCTGCCTCAAGTAGTGTTGATATGGCTACTGCAGAATTATTTACTAATTTTTTTATGGGACAAATCACAAAAGAGGAGTTAATGCTTAAATTTCAGCCTAAGAAGGGAGAAAAAAAGGCTAAAGAAGCAAAAAATAAAAAACCCAAAGAAGAAAAGCAAAAGGTAGAAGAAAAAAAGACTATAGAATTGGTTGAAGAACCGCAGGTGCAAAAAGTTGAAGTTGAACAACACTTGGCAAGACGCACGGGTATTAGAATTGTAAAAAAAGATAGTCAGGATGTCCCTGCTGCTAAGCAAGAGATCAAAAAGGCTCAATATAGTGTCCAAGAAATGTTTGATACTCTAAAAGAAGAAAAACCAGAATCAAAAACTACAGAAAAAAAGAAAGTAAAAGTCAAGCAACCACAAGTCTCCCATAAGCATAATGAGCAGAAAATGGATTTGCTTAAAGATAGGGAAATCCTAGATTATGAAGAAGAGGATAACGAGATTGTCTTGTTTGATTTGCATGAACAAGATATGAAAGATGAAGAAAGAGATGCTCAAGTTAAACAAGCAATGGTGGATAGAATCAAGGTTCAAAAGAAGAATCCTTGGATGAGTGAGGGGGGTATAGGTCGTAGAAATAAGAAAAAAAATAAAACAATACAAACTGATAAGAAAGAAAATCTAGATAGAAAGGATACTATCGTAATCCCAGAAGAGGTTCGTGTTTATGAATTTGCTGATTTAGCAGGCTTGAAACTTAATGAGGTGGTTAAGGTTTTATTTAATCTTGGGATGATGGTAACAAAAAATGACTTCTTGGATAAAGATGCTATTGAAATTTTGTGTGAGGAATTTAAGATAAGCTTCACTTTACAAAGTAGCTCAGAGGATTTTGTTTCTCTTGAAGATGAGGAAACAGATGAAGGAGAGATGATTGTAAGACCTCCTGTTGTTACAATTATGGGGCATGTAGATCATGGAAAAACTTCTTTATTAGATAAGATACGCAATAGTCGGGTTGCAAGTGGTGAAGCAGGGGGTATTACGCAACATATTGGTGCTTATAGCGTATTAAAAGATGGCAAGATGATTTCTTTTATCGATACTCCCGGACATGAAGCTTTTACTGAGATGAGAAGCAGAGGAGCTCAAGTCACAGATATTGCCATTATAGTTGTTGCTGCAGATGATGGTGTAAAGCAGCAAACAATTGAAGCATTTAATCACGCAAAAGCAGCAGGTGTTCAAATCATTGTTGCAATGAATAAAATTGATAAGGAAAATATCAATATCGATAAATTGAAAGCAGAATGTGCTGAGATTGGTTTTACTCCAAATGATTGGGGCGGAGAGTATGAGTTTATTGGTGTTTCAGCAAGAACTGGAGAGGGAATAGAAACACTACTAGAGACAATTTTAATCCAAGCAGAGATTTTAGAATTAAAAGCAAGCGTTACAAGGCGTGCAAAAGCAGTTATCCTAGAGAGCAGTATGGATAAAGGAAGGGGTCCTGTAGCTACTGTGATTGTGCAAGATGGAGTTTTAAGAGTAGGGGATTCTATAGTAGCTGATACTGCTTTTGGTCGCGTAAGGGCTTTAATTGATGATAAGGGAAATAGTATAAAAGAGCTTGGCCCTTCTGGCGTAGCTGTTGTAGTGGGATTAGGTGATGTTCCAAGTGCAGGCATTATGCTTGCTAGTGTTAAAAGCGATGCGATTGCAAGAGAATATGCCCAAAAAAGAAGTTCATATTTAAGGCAAAAAGAACTTTCTAAGACTACAAAAGTATCTTTTGATGAGTTGGCTGAGATGGTTGCAAGAGGCAATCTAAAATCCCTACCAGTAATTATAAAAGCAGATACACAAGGTAGTCTTGAGGCTATTAGGTCTAGTTTATTAAAGTTGAATAATCAAGAGGTTGAGATTAATATTATTAGCTCGGGAGTGGGAGGTATTTCAGAAAGTGATATTTCTTTGGCTGCTGCTTCTAAAAACTGTATGATTTTAGGATTTAATATTCGTCCAACAGGTGTTGTAAAAACAAAAAGTAAAGAGTTGGGTGTGGAGATTAGGACTTATTCTGTAATTTATGCACTAATTGATGAGATGAAAGCTTTGATTTCAGGAATGATGTCGCCAGTCTTTGAAGAAGAACATACGGGGCAAGCAGAAGTAAGAGAAACTTTCAAAATTGCAAAAGTTGGAACAATTGCTGGTTGTATGGTGGTAGATGGTTCTATACAAAGAGGAATTAAAATTAGATTGATTCGCAATGGGGTTGTAATTCATGAGGGGGTGATTGCATCCTTGAAACGCTTTAAGGATGATGTGAAAGAAGTAAATAAGGGCTATGAGTGTGGCATCATGCTTGAAAACTTCAATGAGATTGAAGTAGGAGATGTATTTGAGACTTATAAAGAAGTTGCAAAAAACCAAAAAATATAGAAGATGAAAGATATTAAGATACAAAGAACACAATCTCTACTACAAGAGCTTTTAAATGAGGCTTTGACTAGTTTAGATGATGAGAGAATTAGGAATCTTACGGTTACTGAGGTTGTATGTTCAAGGGGAAAATATAATGCTGATATCTTTGTATTATTTGATACACAGGATAAAAAAGAGCAAAATGACCTATTACGCCTCTTACATAAAGCAGAAGGTGCTTTGAGAGAATATATTCTTAGTTCAAGCGGATGGTTTAGGTGTCCAAAGCTTTGCTTTAAGGTTGATGAAAGTTTAAGTCGCATAAATCGTTTAGATCAAATTTTTGAGAAAATCAGTAAGAAATAGGAGAAGGGAATGATAACTCAAGAGCTAGAACAGAAAATAGAAAAAATAGTCCAGAGTTTTGGTTTTGAGCTATATGATATTGCCTTTTTAAAAGAAAATAAGAATGATATTTTAAGGATCTCTGTTGCAAGTAATAAAAAGCAAGTCACCTTGGATGTGTGCCAAGAAATTAGTGAGGTTATCTCCCCACTTGTAGATGTTTATATTAGTGATGATAAACCTTATTATTTAGAGGTGAGCTCTCCTGGTATTGAAAGGGTGCTAAAAACTCCTAAACACTTTATGCTTTCTTTGGGTTGTAAGGTTTTGGTACGCTTGAAGGATGGTAGGGAGTTTGAAGCCATTTTAGAGGGTTTTGGTGAAGATGGGGTTTTGTTTAAGAATGATGATGCAGAAGAATTGATATCTTTAGATTCTTTGAAGAAAGTTAAAACAATTTTGGAGTGGTGAAATGAAGACAACAATCAACACCTTGCAAAAGAAAAAGAATGTTGAAAAAATTACTGCTATTACAGCATATGATGCTCTTTTTGGAAGAATTTTTGATGGTGAGGTAGATTTTATTTTAGTGGGTGATAGTTTATCTCAAAGTTTTGGCGGTTTTAATGATACTTTGGCTGTAGGGATTGATGAGATGATTTATCATACAAAGGCAGTTTGTAGAGGAGTGAAACAATCTTTAGTTGTTGGAGATATGAGTTTTGGTAGTTATCAAAACAAAAGACAGGCAATAAAAAATGCAGTGAGATTTTATAAGGAAACAAATGCGGGAGCTATAAAGCTTGAGGGGGGGTTAAAGCGTGTTGATATTGTAAAATCTGTCATTGATGAGGGTATTGCTGTGATGGGGCATATTGGTTTAATGCCACAATTTGCAAGAAGTGAGGGGGGATATAAGATTAAGGGGAAAGATGATATTGATGCGCAAAGACTAAAAGAAGAAGCTTTAGCGTTGCAAGAAGCTGGAGTATTTGCAATTGTATTAGAGGGGATTAAAAAAGAGGTTGCGACACAAATCACTCAAATACTAGATATTCCAACAATTGGTATAGGTAGCGGGGTGGATTGCGATGGGCAGATTTTAGTCTGGAGTGATGCTTTTGGTTTTTTCACAGATTTTAAACCAAAGTTTGTTCGCTACTTTTTTGAGGGAGAAAAGTTGCTTAAAGAAGCGATTAGAAAATATACAGGTGATGTAAAAAATAATAATTTTCCAAATGATGATGAAAGTTATTAATGGAAAAATACTCTATAGATTCTCGCATTGCTAATGTAGAAAAAATTGTCTTTGAAGAAAAAGAGGAGAATGTATTACGCCCAAATATTTGGGAAGATTATATTGGACAAGAGCAGATAAAAAAGAATCTTGATGTTTTTATTAGAGCAAGTAAAAAAAGAGGAGAATGTCTAGATCATATTCTATTTTTTGGGCCTCCTGGTCTTGGAAAAACAACAATTAGTTATATTATTGCCTCAAAAATGGAAGCAAATATCAAAGTTACTGCTGCTCCAATGATCGAAAAATCTGGAGATTTAGCTGCAATTATGACTAATCTTAATGAAGGGGATATCTTATTTATTGATGAAATCCATAGATTAAGTCCTGCAATTGAAGAAATTTTATATCCTGCAATGGAAGATTTTAGATTAGATATTATTATTGGATCTGGACCTGCGGCACAAACTATAAAAATTGATTTACCTCGTTTTACTCTCATTGGAGCTACAACTCGTGCAGGAATGCTGAGCAATCCTCTGCGTGATCGATTTGGAATGAATTTTAGAATGGAATTTTATACTCAAAGTGAGCTTGCAACAATCTTGCAAAAAGCATCATTAAGACTTCAGAGAAAAATTACACAAGAAAGTGCATATGAAATTGCAAAAAGATCCAGAGGAACACCACGCATTGCATTAAGATTGTTAAAAAGAGTTAGAGACTTTTCTGATGTAAATGATGAGAAAGAAATTACATTAGAAACAACACAATATGCTTTAAATGAATTAGGTATCAATGATTTTGGATTTGATGCTTTAGATTTGAAATATTTTGAAATTTTAAAAAGTGCTAAGGGGAAACCTATGGGGCTTAGTACAATATCTGCTGCAATGAGTGAAGATGAAGCAACAATTGAAGAGGCTATTGAACCCTTTTTGCTTGCAAATGGATATCTAGAAAAAACTGCTAAAGGTAGGATACTTACACATAAATTCTATAGTAGCACTATGAATTGATGCATAAAATCAACCAATCGATATATTTTTAGTAAAATCCATATACTAGCTTTGTATTAGGAGAGGTATTATGAAAAATATTTTGGTTCTTGGTGCTGGATATGCTTCGTTGTCTTTTTTAAAAAAAATTAATCCAAAAATCTTTGATTTTGCTCAAGTCACTCTGATTAGCAAATATGATTACCATTATGTAAGTATTGCATTGCATGATGTAGTTGCTGGTATGGTTGAAGATAATTCTGTTAAATTTCCTATTAAGGATATCATCCCAGGTTCTGTTCATTTTGTTCAAGATGAGGTAGTGGAGATTCAAGAAAAACAAGTGATTTGCAAGAAACAAGAATATGTATATGATTATCTAATTGTGGGATTGGGGTTTCAAAGTGATGATTTTGGGATTAGTGGTGTAAAAGAGTATTGTACTCCTATTTTAGATTTTGCTAATGCTTTTTTATTGAGAGATCAAATACTTGAACAAATCTATCAGTACAAGACAACAGGAGATATGAACAATCTAAAATTTGTAGTATGTGGAGGTGGTCTTAGTGGGGTTGAGATGATTTCTTCTTTGGCAATAAAGCTTAAAAAAGTTTGCGCTCAAGAAGGGATTGATTTTGGATTATTGGATTTATATTGTATTGAGGCTATGCCAAATATTTTGCCAATGTTTCCAGATACTCTTTCTATGAAAGCACAAGTATTCTTAGAATCCCATAATGTAAAAGTTTTAACAAAATGCAAGATATTAAGATGTGAGAAAAATAAAATTATTGTTGAAAATTCTACAAGTGAAGAAAGATCTATTGAGGCAAATACAATTATATGGACTGCGGGAGTGAGAGGTAATGCTGTTATTGAAAAATCTAATTTATTTAACTCGGTTAGATCTAGAGTAGAAGTAAATGATTATTTGCAACCTATAGCTCAAGACCATCAAGAGTTGATGGATAAGATTTATGTTATTGGTGATTGTTGTATGGTAAAAAATACCAAGACTAATACTTTCTACCCTCCAACGGCTCAAATTGCAATAAAACAAGGAGAATATTTAGGAAAAGCTTTGAGTGATCGCCTAATGGGGATTTATGTAGAAAAATTTAGTTTTACACCTCAAGGAGTGATTTGTTCTTTGGGAGACAAATTTGCAGTTGGTTTGATTAAAGATCGTGAGATTAGTGGAGTGGTGGCATCAACTCTCAAGAAGGCAATAGAAAAGAAATGGATAATTAAACTATTTGGTCTAAAGGGGTTGTTTAAGTAAATTAAAAGAGGATAACCTCTTTTAAGTAGTGGCTTATTATTGGAAAGTGGTTCCACCATCAATTACGATGGTTTGCCCTGTTAGCCAAGCACTTTGTGTAGAATCACATAAGAAGAGTGCTGCTCCTGCAAGATCCTCAGGAGTTCCCATTCTTTTAAGAGGAGATTGCTCCTCAACTTTTGCTTTCACCTCATCATAATCAGGAAATGCTCTCAATGCATCTGTATCAATAGGGCCACCACTTACAGCATTTACCCTTATGCCAAACTCTCCAAGTTCAGCTGCAGCATATTTTACCATTGTTTCAACTGCATTCTTTGAGTTACCATGCCCTGCATAGTTTGGCATATACACAAGATTCCCAGTGGAGCTTAAGGAAATAATAGATCCCCCACCTACTAGCTTCATTCTCTTTGCTGCTTCTTGTGCACCTACAACAAAAGCCAAGACTGTAGCAGTATAAATATTATTTAATCCCTTGGGCTTAAGTCGCATAAAAGGTGCAAATCCTCCAACTACACTACGACCATAAATAATTGCATTGCTAATAAAAAAATCTACACGACTAAAATCTTTGTCAATTTTTTCAAAAAGTTCTATATATTGCTCAGGTTCTAAGACATTGAGAGGATAATAGCAAGCTTTGATATTGTATCTTTTTGTTACATCATCAGCAATTTTCTTTGCTTCTTCTTCATTCTTATTGTAAGTAAAAGCTATATTTACCCCACACTCCGCAAATCTGTATAAGATAGCCTTACCAATGCCTCTTGTAGCACCGCTTATAACAAGAGTTTTTCCTTTCATATATTCTAGTGTTGCTTCTCTCATTTTAATACCTCATAATTTTGTAAAGTTTCTTCAATTAACCTCATATTCTCCTTGCTGGGTTTAAGAAGAGGTAGACGATATTCTAAAGTATTTAGTAATCCGCAAAGAAACATTGCTGCTTTGATTGGTATTGGATTACTTTCACAAAACAAAACTCTATTTATATCATAAAGTTCATTATTTATAGCTTTAGATTCTTGTAATTTTCCACAAAGTGCATAATTTGTTAGCTGTGAAATTTTGTCTGGAAGTAAATTTCCTGTAACAGATATAACACCACTGCCACCACTTGCAAGGATGGGATAGTTAATTGCATCATCACCACTAAAAATTGCAAAATCTCTTGCACTGGTATTTAGTTCTACAATCGTATCCATATTCCCACTTGCTTCTTTGATTGCAAAGATATTTTTTACATCCTTGAAAAGTCTTAGGGCAGTTTGAGTGGAGATATTCACCCCAGTGCGACTTGGAACATTATAAAGCATTAGAGGAATCTCTACAGAATTTGCAACAGCTTTGTAGTGTTGATAGATTCCTTCTTGTGTAGGTTTATTATAATAAGGGCTAACGCAAAGGATTCCATCTGCACCACATTTTTCTGCAAACTTTGCAAGTTCTATGGCCTCCTGTGTAGAATTACTACCTGCACCTGCTAAAACCTTTATACCACTACCCTTACATGTAGAGACAGCAATTTCAATACACAGCATATGTTCCTTATGGCTAAGAGTTGCAGATTCTCCTGTAGTTCCTACTGGAACACAAGCATTCATACCATATCTTATCTGTCTTTGTATCAAAGAGATATAGACTTCTTCATCAATTTTATTATTTTTAAAAGGTGTTACCAAGGCACTCATTGCACCACGCATTATTTCTCCTTATGAGGTTTTAAGATTACTGTTGTAGAGTGATCCAAGAGTAGATACTTATTTGCTACATTAACAAGATCATCAATTGTGAGATTTTCAAATGCTTTTTCATAATCCAATAAAGGCTGAATATTTCCTCTTGCAAAGTAGCTACCAAATAGATCTGCAACACTTGAAGCATCTTCAAGGCTATATAAAAATTCTGCTTTTGTATTAATTTTAAGTTTATCAAGATCTTCTTGATGAATCTTTCCTTCTTTAATATCATCTAAAATTTTTATAATTTCTTTCTTAACATCTTGTGCTTGGATTCCATGGTTTGCAGAAGCAATAAACATAAAAACCCCTTCATCCATCAAATCCATATTATAACCATATATCTGGTTGGATAGACGCTTAGAATCTACCAAATCTTTGTAGAGTAAGCTGCTTTTGCCATTGCTTAAGAGACTAGAGAGAGCGCTAAGTGCAACCTGGTCTTTTGAGCTAAAGTTTGGAATTTTAAAACCAAATGCAAGCCACTCTAATTGTGTATCCTTATAAACTGTGACTTCCCTTGGACCATCTTGCTTTGGCTCTTGTGCAAAGACTAAAGGAATCTGAGAAGTATTTGGAATTGCACTAAAGTACTGTTTTGCTTTTGTAAAAACATCCTGAGGATTGATGTCTCCAGATACTAAAACAATTGCATTTTGTGGTTGGTAATAAGTAGAATGAAAGTCTTTAATGTCTTCAATTTTCCAGTTTAATATATCGTCCATAAATCCAATTGGTGTCCAATGGTAGGGATGATAAATAAAGGCAGTATTAAAGAATCTAAAATAAAGATAACCTACAGGATTATTGTCTGTACGCCACCTTCTTTCTTCAGCAACCACATCTCGCTCTGGTAAAAATTCATCTTCTTTTAAGGATAAATTTTGCATAAGCTCTGCAAAAAGATCAAGTGATTGATCCAGATTTTTTGCACTTGATTTTATGAAGTAATGTGTATAATCAAAACCTGTAGAAGCATTTGTAACTCCCCCAAATTTTTTTACAATCTCATCAAATTCACCAGCTTTTAAGTTTTTTGTAGATTTAAAATTAAGATGTTCAAGCATATGGGCAATTCCACTTTTTCCCATAAATTCATTGCGGGATCCTACCTTATAAAATATGCTTGTTTGGATTACACCACTTTTATTATGGATAGGAATCACAACAATTTGCAATCCATTATCTAGTGTAAGACTTTCATATTTTGGTAAGCTACTAGTAAAACAGATATTCATAAATACTCCTAGAAGAAATAAAATTTTTTTCATAAAGCAATCCCTATAATTTCTGAAATATGCCCACATTTTTCATTTCTTATCAGTTGAGCTAATTCCTTGTTGATTGTTCTGCAAATACAAGGTCCCTCAAAGATAAAAGAAGAATAAATTTGGACAAGAGAGGCACCATGTCGCATTCTTTCATATACATCTTGTGCATCTGCTATACCCCCTACACTAATAAGCGTAGTTTTCTTGAAAAATGATCGTGCTAAAATCTTAAGTATTTCAAAACTCTTATCTTTTAGTGCTTTACCACTAATGCCTCCAATATCCTTTGGAAGCTTAACCACTGTATAATCAATAGTGGTATTAGTAGCAATGATGCCACTTGCTCCTTTATCAATAGCTTTCTGACAAACTTGTAGCATAGAATCTATTTCCATATCAGGAGATACTTTTAGAAAAAGAGGCTTGTCTGTCATTTCTTTTGCCATACTAAAGAGTTCATCTACGAAAGTGATATTTTGCAGATCTCTTAGATTTGGAGTATTGGGGGATGAGAGGTTAAAAACAAAATAATCACCCAGTCCAATAAAATCTTTCAAAACATCTTGATAATTCTGTAAAGCATCCTCTTGTGCTACATCTTTATTTTTTCCAAGATTAATCCCTAGAGGTATGCTATAGGGGTAAAAGTTTTTCAATCTTGAGGAGATTGCTAAAGAACCTGCATTATTAAATCCCATTGCATTTTGTATGCTTTCTTCTTCAATATGTCTAAAAAGGCGAGGCTTTGGATTCCCACTTTGAGGTTTTTTTGTGATTGTTCCTAGTTCAAGATAACCAAATCCTAATGTAGTCAATCCATCAATCATTGTGCAGTTTTTGTCAAATCCTGCCCCAATACCTACAGGGTTATTAAAATTTAATCCACAAATTTCATTTTCTAAAATCGCATCATGATAAGAGCAATATTTCGTCGCTAAATCTTGAATAATAGGCTTATTGACAATATGTTTTAGAAAAAATTCAGCAAGAGTGTGAGCCTTTTCTGGATCCATTTTAAACAAAATATTTCGAAGTTCTTTATACACTAAAACTCCTCTATTTGAAATTTTTTACTTGGGTGTTTTGTTCTTAAAATAATTCTCACATTTTACTCTAAAAAGAATTAACACCTATAGCTTTTTGCAAGCTCAATGTAGTGCTTTGCTGAGAGTTGTATAGAAATTATTTCTTCCTCATTTAACTCTCTAATAAGCTTTGCGGGATTTCCTAAAATTAGAGATCTTGGAGGAAAAATTTTATTTTTGGTAACTAAAGAGTTTGCACCAATGATACTATTCTCCCCAATAATAGCACCATCCATAATAATGCTTCCCATGCCTACCAAAACATTACTTTGAATCTCGCATGCGTGAATAATGCAATTGTGTCCAATAGTAACATTCTTACCGATCCTTACAGATCCATTTTTTTCATAATCTACATGGATAGTGCATAGATCTTGCACATTACTTCCTTCATCAATAAAAATATGATTGATATCACCCCTTAAGATGCTGCCAAACCATATACTGCAGTTTTTTTGAATCTCGACATTTCCAATAATGCAAGTATTTTCAAATAAAAAAGCCTCTTGGTGAATTTTTGGAATCTTATTTTGATAGGCTTTTATAATAGTATTCATAAAAACTCTCCTTGAATTAGTAAAATTAATGAAACTTTAATTGATTTATGTTTAGAGTATAGCTGATTGAAACACAAATTTTAATTTTTAATGGTATAGAATTAGATAAAAATTGCATTATGTCTTTGATGGTAAAAACTTCAATTAGAATCTTTAGTTTCTCAAGCATTCTAATAAGGGCTTTTACTTTTTAATCAAATTTTAACATAAAAAGCTCTATACTTATAGAAGTTGGTTATTTCTAACATAAAGATTAGGCTTTGGGAGTATTTTTTTTGAGATTTACTAGAATAGTGGGATTATTTTTTGTACTTGGAATTTCTTTTGTACTTGCTGCAAATCCTACAGTTCCAACATTAAATTTATCGCTTACTGCTCCTGATACACCAAAACAGCTTGTCACCACGCTTAATGTAGTTTTAGTTTTAACTTTGCTTGTCCTTGCACCATCTTTAGTGTTGGTAATGACAAGTTTTACTCGTTTAGTTATTGTTTTTGCATTTTTGAGGACAGCGCTTGGGACACAGCAGTCTCCGCCTACTCAAATTTTAGTTTCTCTTGCACTGGTATTGACATTTTTTATTATGGAACCAGCAATGAAAGAATCCTATAATCAGGCAATTAAGCCCTATATGGAGAACAAAATATCCTATGATATTGCATTTGAAAAGGGGATTGAGCCTTTTAAAAATTTTATGTTAAGAAATACGCGTGAGAAAGATTTGGCTTTATTTTTTAGAATTCGAAATCTTGAGAATCCGCAAACCTACAAGGATGTTCCATTAAGTGTTTTGATACCATCTTTTATGATTAGTGAATTAAAGACAGCATTTCAAATAGGTTTTTTACTTTATTTGCCTTTTTTGGTAATTGATATGGTAGTGAGCTCAATCTTGATGGCAATGGGAATGATGATGTTACCCCCTGTTATGATTTCCCTGCCCTTTAAAATATTGATTTTTATTTTGGTAGATGGCTTTAATTTATTAATAGGAAATCTTGTTGCGAGCTTTAGATAAGATGATAAATTGCGAACCAGTATTTTTTAATCGTGAGCTGTCTTGGTTGCAGTTTAATACGCGAGTTTTAAACCAGGCAAAGAGAAAAGATTTTCCAATTTTAGAACGCTTGAAATTTTTGGCAATTTATAGCACCAATTTGGATGAATTTTATATGATAAGGATTGCTGGACTTCAGAGGCTCTATGCAAATCGTATTGTTGAGATCGGCGCTGATAAATTAAGTGTAAAAGAGCAACTTGATAGGATTGAGCTTTATTTAAGAAAAGAACAAAAGGTTTTAGAGGATACTTTTGTAGAAATTATTGATGCATTGGTATTAGAGAAAATCTTTATTAAAGATTTTATGGCTTTAGATTCTATAGAGCAAGATAAGATGGAAACCTTTTTCCAAAATCATCTTTACCCAGTTATTGTGCCAATTGTTGTAGATTCCACGAATCCTTTTCCTTATTTAAACAATTTGAGCTTTGGTATTGCTTTGAGGTTGAGAAATAATGAAAGTGGTGAGGAACACTTTGGCATAGTCCTAATACCTAGAAATTTAAAGCGCTTTGTTTATATCGAAAAGGGTATTTTTGTAAGTATTGAGAGCATTATTAGTGCTTTTGCAGATTGCCTTTTTACAGGGTTTGAGGTAATAGGATCTTTGTATTTTAGAGTTACAAGGAATGCAGATATTGAGATTGAAGAACAAGAAGCTGATGATTTTATAGAGTTGATGAGTGAGGGATTAAAAGCTAGGAGGAGAGGTAATTTTGTAAGGTTGGAGTTTTGTGGAAATAAAGAAGAAAAACAGCTACAAAGATTTATCCAAGAACAAATTAAGGTAAAAGATAAGGATGTTTATTTTTATGATACATTGCTTAATATGGCATCTTTATGGGAGTTGATAAATCATAAAGATTTTGCACATTTATTACTTGCTCCCTTTAATCCAAAAGATGTGGGATTGATGGATGAAAAAAGCAATATCTTTGACAAGATAAAAAAACAAGATTTTTTGCTATTTCATCCTTATGAGTCATTTGATTCTATTGTGGAGTTTATTGATCAAGCAAGCAAAGATCCTGGAGTTCTATCAATAAGAATGACGCTTTATCGTGTGGGAAAGGATTCCCCAATTGTTGAGGCATTAATTCGTGCTGCAGAAACAAAGCAAGTAACAGTATTGGTAGAGTTAAAAGCACGCTTTGATGAAGAAAATAATTTACATTGGGCAAAAGCATTAGAAGAGGCTGGAGCACATGTTATTTATGGAATTTTTGGTTTAAAGGTTCATGCAAAGGTTGCTTTAGTGATAAGACAAGAAAGTGATAGATTACAAGGTTATATTCATCTAAGTAGTGGAAATTATAATCCGTTGTCTGCCAAAATTTACACTGATTTAAGCTTATTAAGTGCTAATAATCATTTTACAGAAGATATAATCCGCTTTTTCCACGCTTTGTCTATAGGGACAGCTTACAAAACGGTTTTACAAAATCTTTATATTGCACCTACACAAATTAAGCAAAAGATTTTAGAGCTCATTCATAAAGAGATGCATTATGGTGAAGATGGACATATTATTTTAAAAGCTAATGCACTTGTAGATACAGATGTGATTAAAATGCTTTATATGGCTTCATTAAAAGGGGTAAAAATAGATTTATTAATTAGAGGCATTTGTTGTTTGGTCCCTCAATGCGAAGGACTAAGCGAGAATATACGAGTATTTTCTTTGGTTGGAAAATACTTAGAGCATACAAGAATTTATTATTTTAAGCATCATGATGAGATTTATTTTTCGAGCGCAGACTTAATGCCACGCAATTTAGAAAGACGTGTTGAAATTTTAACTCCTATTAAATCTTTAGAGGGAAAAAATAAGATATTGGACATTTTAAAAATGCAATTAAAAGATGATGTTAATTTATATGAATTGCAATCTGATGGTAGCTATAAAAAGATTGCAACACAAGAGGGCTTTAATGCTCAAATTTTCTATGAAGATTATGTAAATAGAATTTATACTTCATTTGAGTAAAAGGAGAATAATGAAAAGCTCTATTGTTATTATGGCTGCTGGTAAGGGGACAAGAATGTGTTCCCAGACGCCAAAATTTCTTCATAAAATTTGTGGAAAACCATTAGGTTTTTATGTGATTGCAGAAGCTTTGAAAGTTAGTGATGACATTCATATTGTATTAGCACATCAAGCAGATTTAATCAAGCAACAGATTTTAGAAAATTTCAATTCTAGTTCTATCCATTTCCATTTTCAAGATTTAGAAAATTTTCCTGGAACTGGTGGGGCTTTGATGGATAGGGGTTCTCAGAGATTTTTTGAAGTAAAATATGAGAGAGTTTTAATTTTAAATGGAGATATGCCTTTAGTTACAGAAATACAGATGCGGGATTTACTTCAAGTTGATTCAGAGATTGTTCTTAGCGTAATAAAACTAGAAGACCCAAGTGGCTATGGACGTGTTCTCATTAAAGATAATCATGTACTAGGTATTGTAGAAGAAAAAGACTGTAATGATATACAAAAAAAGATTAATACGGTCAATGCTGGAGTTTATGTAGTAAAAAAACAGATATTAGGAGAATTTTTGCCTAGTCTAAAAAACTTTAATGCGCAAAAGGAGTATTATCTTACAGATCTTGTATCTTTTGGTGTTACAAAAGGATTAAAAATTACTCCTGTATTTAGCAGGAGCGATGCTTTTTTTGGTGTGAATTCAAGAGTGGATTTAGCAATTGCACAAGATAAAATGTTAGATAGGATAAGAAAAAATGCAATGTTAAAGGGGGTAACTATGCATTTGCCTCATACAATCTATATTGAAAGTGATGTGGAATTTGAGGGTGAGTGTGAGTTGCAAGAGGGGGTGAGAATCACAGGAAAGAGTAGAATTGTTCAAAGTCTTATTAAGTCTCATAGTGTTATAGAATCTAGCGAGGTTATTTCAAGTGATATAGGACCTTTAGCCCATATAAGACCAAATAGTTTTATGAAAGATACTCATATTGGAAATTTTGTAGAGGTTAAATCCAGCACTCTTAATGGGGTCAAGGCAGGACATTTGAGTTATTTAGGTGATTGTGAAATACAGCAAGGAAGTAATATAGGGGCGGGTGTAATCACTTGTAATTATGATGGAGTAAGAAAGCATCAAACCTTTATTGGGGAAAATGTTTTTGTTGGAAGCGATACGCAACTTGTCGCACCTCTTAGGATTGAATCTAATGTTTTAATAGGAGCTGGAAGCACAGTTACAAAAGATTGCAAAGAGGGGGATTTAGTTTTATCAAGGACCTCTCAAAGAAATGTTCCGAGAGGATTTTTCAAATTTTTTAACAAGGTGTAAGATTACATTTCTTCTTTGGCTTGTATGCCCAGTAGTTTTAATCCAAGAGTAAGTGATGCACTCACTACTGAGCAGATTCTTAGAAGCTTTGCTTCATCACAAGAACCTAGTATTTTATGAGAGTTGTAAAAGCTGTGAAAACTTCCTGCAAGATTCTTTAAGTATTCACATACCTTTTGCAAGGCTCTTTCTTCAAAGGCATTTTCTAATACTCTATGCAGTTGCATTGCTTGAAATAAAAGATTCATAGCATCTTGATTATCTAAGTTTATAAGGCTTGTATCTAAGGATTTTTGAGAATCTGTAGTTGCTTTTTTAAGAAGAGTATGAATCCTTGCATTTGCATAGTTGATATAAAAGACAGGATTATTTGAATCTTGCCGTTCAAGATCTTTTACATCAAATTCTAAGGCTGTATCAAGTTTTTTAGACAAGAATACAAAGCGCAAGCAATCTGAACCAATATCTTTCAACACATCTTTCATTAATATAAAGTTACCTGCTCTTTTACTCATCTTATAAGGCTCTCCACCCTTAAGAAGGCTGACCATTTGAGCTAAAATAACTTCAAGTTTCCTGCTATCAAAACCTAAAAATTCTAAACTTGCCTGAATTCTTTTGATATATCCATGATGATCAGCACCCCAGATATTAATATAATGGTCATAATTCCTCATAAATTTATCATTATGATAAATAATATCTCCTGCCAAATAGGTGGGTTCTTGGTTGTCTCGCACAATCACACGATCCTTTTCATCACCTTTTTCTTGAGATTTAAGCCAAATTTTATGATCCTTTTCATAGATTGCATTGTGTTCTTTGAGTTTTTGAAAAATAAGATTCCACTGAGGATATAAAGCCTTCTCGCTTACAAAAAAATCAAAATCAATGCCAACTTCGCAAAGATTTTGCTTAATCTCTTCCATCATTAGCTCTTTTCCAAAATCACCCAATCTTTCAATATTTTCTTGTTTAAAAATATCTTTGCCAAATTTTTTTTCAGCAAGATGAGCTATTTCTATAATATACTCGCCTTTATAATAGCTTTCTGGGTATTCTACTTCTTGTTTTAGTAGATGTTCTTGCCCTGCTAGAAGGATGGATAACCCAAGCATATGGATTTGTGCTCCCGCATCATTGATGTAATATTCTGTAAAAACATCATATCCTAGGTACTTTCCTATCCTAAAAAGACTGTCTCCAAAAACAGCTCCTCTAGCATGCCCAATATGCAAAGGACCAGTAGGATTTGCACTCACATATTCAATTAGTATAGATTGTTTTTTTGCAGATAAGGGTTGTTTAAGAGATTGTAAGAAAATATCAATTTGAGAATCTAAGAATTGGTGAGAGAGTGTAAGATTGATATAACCATTTACTGCTTCTACCTTAGAAAAAACCTCACTATTAGAGAGTTGTTGGACAATATCTTGAGCAATAATTATTGGAGACTTTTTAAGTTCTTTTGCAAGGGTAAATGCTACAGGAGTTGCATAGTGACCATAGCTAGAGTTCTTTGGTATCTCTAAAACAACATTGGAAATTCTAAGGGTATCCTCTAGTAATTGCTTAATGCTTTGGTGCATCAAGCCTCCTTAGTCTTTTTTGTAGTTGTTTTAGAAGTTTTTGTTGTGGTCGCTCTAGCCTTTTTTACAGGAGCTTTTTTTGTCGCTTCTTGTGGTGTTGTTGCTTCAGTTAAAGTAACATTTTCATCATCATCTTTAATAGCTTTCTTAAAATCTTTAATTCCGCTTCCCAGACCCTTTGCAACTTCTGGAATTTTTTTTGCACCAAATAACAGAATGATAACTAATAAAACAACCACCCAATGCCAAATGCTAAAACTGCCCATAACACATCCTTTTGATTATTGTTATATTGGTTAAACCAAAGTCCTGCAATTATACAAAAAAAAATTATTTCTGTATAGTTTTCCAGTTTTGGCAAATTGCCTGAGAATCAAAATTCATGCAAGAAAGTAGTGAAGCAATGGAGAGAATTTTTTTTATAGAATCTTGTATATCATTATTAATAATTAAGAAATCAAATGCATCCATAAATAACATTTCCTCATAAGCATTTTTAATCCTATTTTGAATAATCTCTTGAGTATCAGTACCTCTTTTTTCAAGGCGTTGTTGTAGGATTAAATCATTTTGTGTCGTAATGAATACAGACTTAGCAAGTTTTGGAAAATGTTCTTTAATATTTTTATGCCCCTGGACATCAACATCAAATACTACCAGCTTCCCATCTTGAAGGGCCTCTTTTACAGGAACTAGAGAGGTTCCATAATAATTTTGATGTACCTTTGCCCATTCCAGGAACCTTTCTGCCTTTATGTCCTCTAAAAACTTTTCTTCGGTGGTAAAAAAATATTCTCTACCATCTTTTTCATTAAATCTTGGAGGTCTTGTTGTTGTAGATATAGAAAAAAATATATTTGGAAAATTATCCTTTAAAGCTTTGCAAAGAGTACTTTTCCCACTACCACTAGGTCCTGATAAAATTAAAATATTTCCACACATTTTTTTACTTTGTAAAATCAATTTCTAAGGATATTTTAGAATTGCCAAAGATTTTTTGCAACTCTTCTTCTGGAGTATTTTTGATAAAATCAATAAAATCTCTTCCACTGCAGGTGAATTTCTTCAGTGATGATAGAGGTTGATTGAGGGCTTCAAGAATTTCAACTTCATCCACAGTAATATCATTGATGCTATGATCTAAGTCGCTAAAGGGAATATCAAACTCTTCTTTTAAATGTTCTTCAAATTTTTGATCATATTCTTCTTCAGGAGTGATGGAATCTTCTTTTGTTTCTAGTGAATGTGTTTCTTCCAAGAGTTTTTTTACTTCATTAATATCCTCAATGTCTAGGACATTAAGATGTTCTGCTTTAGAAACAGTTGTTTCATCTTCTTTTATGGCATATATGTCTTCTAGTTGTTTATTATCTATATTATCTATATTATCTATATTATCTTGAGTATCTTGAGTATTGTCTAAATCAAAACCTTCTAAAAAATCATCAAAATTATGTTCAGCTTCAAGGTTAAGATCACTAAAATCATCAATAGGTTCTTCTAATTTTAGATCATCAAGGCTATCAAAGATCTTGTTGTCAATACCTTGCGTTGCTTTTGCAACATAATCATTTGATTTGATATTGTTATGTGAATTTAATTCATTTAGCAATTCTTCGTGATCAAAGACTACCTCTTGCAGATTCTGCGAATCTGATGACAAAATAGGAGAATTAATATCTTGCGTTTTTTCATTATTATCTAAATCAAAGTCAGGAATACTAAGATCATCTAAATTATCAACCAATTCATCATTGAATTCCATTGGGTTTTGGATAATATTTTTAGGACTTTTAGTGGCAATTTCTGGAATTTTTGATTTAATAAACTCTACGATTTCAGTAGGTAAAAATGGCTTTTTAATATAAAAATCAAACCCTTTTATTGGTTGAGATGATTTTCTATGAATGAGTATTTTTTCATATTCTAATGATGGAATCCCTGTGATATTTGGGATGCTATCATCAAAAAAAACAATAAAAGGCTCATTTGTAGTCTCTACAAAAGAAGTATCAAAATTATCAAACACAAGTAATGTAAGGTCAAGACTTTTTACACTATTTTCAATAATTTTGATAACCATAGTATCTTTGCTAAAAAGATAGATTCTCAAGAGTTCACCATTACTAACTTTCTAAGATTATTGTAAAATTATAGCACACATAGGGGTTAATTTTTTTTAAGGTTTATGATGTATTTTTTACGATTATTTGGATTTATATTTTTCTTATTTGTTTTTGCATATGGTGATGGACAAATATTTTTTATGCCAGAAGAGCAAAAGCAAGCCTTAAGAACTCTAAAAGAAGCACTAAGAAGTGCGAAAAAAGAGATTAATATTGCAATTTATAGCTTTACAAATAAGGAAATTGCCAAAGTTTTGAGGGACCAAGCTAGGAATGGCATCAGAATCAATATTATATATGATAGAGAATCTAATATTAAGAATTCATATTCTACAATTGGGTATTTGGCAACATTAAATAATATTAGTGTTTGTTTATTGCAGGGTCAAAAGGCAGCACAAAAAGATCATTACGGGATTATGCATCAAAAACTAGCAATTATAGATGATCACTCTATTATTTTTGGCTCTGCAAACTGGAGCAAGAGTGCCTTTGAAAATAATTTTGAGATTTTGTATTTAAGCACTGAAAAAAAGATAATACAAAAAGCAACAAAGCATTTTAAAGAAATGCTAAAAGATTGCAAAGCCTTTTAGCTTAGCCTAAGAGTTCTTTTACAAAACTTGCAATTTTTTTACCATCTGCGTTTAAGTCCTTTGCATACCCCATTATTTTTCCCATATCTTTTTTCCCTTCCGCTCCAAGCTTTGAAATAATCTCTTGAATCTTTATTTTTAATTCACTATCCTCAAGTTGTTTGGGAAGATAGGAGTGGATGATTTCCATTTCCTTAGATTCTTTGTTATAAAGGTCTTCTCTACCACCTTTTTTATATGCCTCAGCTGCATCTTGTCTTTGTTTATATGCAGTCTTTAATATCTTGATAATATCTTCATCACAAAGGATTTTTCTTTGATCTACCTCTACTTGTTTAAAAGCACTATTTAACATTCTTAAAGTATCTCTTTTAAAAGTATCGAGATTTTTCATTGCTTCTTTTAAGTCTTGATTAATTTTTTCTCTAATTAAACTCATTTCACAGTCTTTTTATTGGAATAAATATTGCTTGATTATATCAGAAATATTTTATAGCAAAGGAATGTTAGATGAGATCAGGGATAGTATTTTTCTTTACACTTCTATTTTTATACAGCTATCAACCAGAGATTGAAATGACACCTCCAGATTATGTGGAAGAAATGCCATCAAAAGATTTTATTCCTGATTTTGGAAAACCAGGAAGTTTGTTTGGACAGGGTGATAAACCACTTTTTTCGGATAGAAGAGCAATGAGACCCTATGATTTGGTAACTGTGATTATAAATGAGAGTTCTAGCGCAAATTATTCTTCATCAAAGGCCTATAATAATAATTCTAGTGGCAATTCTACTCCACCAAGACTGCAATATAATGGGGAAGATGAAGACAAAAAGAAAACAACACAAGAACTTGATGATCGCACGAACTATACTTTTACAAAACCCACAAATAATAGCACCTTTAAGGGTGGTGGTACTCAGAGCAAAACAGAAAATCTAAACTTGACTGTGACTGCTCGTATTGTTAAAGTTTTAGAAAATGGTAACTATTTTATATTTGGAAATAAAGAGATTTTGGTAGATGGTGAGAAACAAGTGATAAAAGTGAGTGGAGTAGTGCGTCCTTATGATATTAATCGCAACAATACTGTAGAATCAAAATATCTTTCTGATGCAAAAATACATTATTTTAACCTCGGTGATTTGAGTAATACAAGTAAGAAAAAAGTTGCAACAGATGCCATTGAGAGTGAGTATCCATACTAATGAAAAAAGTTGCCATTATTCCTGCTAGAGGAGGGAGCAAGAGAATACCAAGGAAAAATATAAAGATGTTTTGTAATCTGCCTATTATTTCTTATTCTATTAAGTTAGCGGTAGAAACAAATATGTTTGATGAAATAGTGGTAAGTAGTGATGATGATGAAATCTTGCAAGTAGCAAAAGAGCATGGGGCAAGCTATTTATTAAAGCGACCATTGGATTTAAGTGGAGATGAGGTTCCAACTTTGCCTGTAATCTCTCACGCAATAGAATCTATAAAGTTAAATCATAATGACTTGGTATGTTGCATTTATCCTACTGCACCACTTTTGGAAAAAAAATATGTTATTGATGGTTTTAATGCACTAGTAGCAAATAAACAAAAAGCTTATGCCTTTTCTGTGGTAGAGTTTGATTCTTCACCTTTTAGGGGATTTTATTTGCAAGATGATGTAATCACCTTATTGTTTCCTCAGTATCAATTGTTTAGATCTCAAGATTTAGATAAGGTATATCATGATGCAGGTAGTTTTTATTGGGGATATGCAAGGAGTTTTTTAGAACAAAAAATGATTTTTGGTTCTGATTCTATCCCAATTATCCTGCCAAGAATGTTGGTTCAGGACATAGATACCCTTGATGATTGGAATCTTGCGGAGATTAAATATAAATTAAAATATGCCTAAGGTTGCAATTTTTTGTGAATATGGGGTTGATTATGGTATGGGACACTATGTCCGTTGTGATATCCTGCGAAAGAAACTCTTGTCAATGGGTTTTGAAGTATTATTGTATGCTTATAATCAAAAAGACAATAAAAGGGAAGCTTGGTTTTATCAAGAAAATATTCTTGCATATTTAAATGATATTGATTTTATTATTATTGATAGCTATCAAGCAGATTATGAAGTATATAATCTTGCATTAAATAAAGTAAAGCGTGTTTTGGTAATTGATGATGTTGCTCGTATTGTTTTTCCAAAAGAATGCATTATTTTTAATGGAGGAATTGATACTTCAAAGTTTTATCCAGAAAAATATCATAGGGTTTTTGCAGGTGTTGAGTATATGATCTGTGATGAAAAATTTTTTCAAACCAAAGACAAAAAAAAGAATAATACTTTATTAATTTGTTTTGGAGGAGGGGATGCAATGAACTTTTCACAGAAAGTCTATGATAGGTTAAAGGATATGCCATATAACTTTATTATAGTATTGGGTAATTGTTACCAAGAAACCTTTAGAGGTAGGGGTGAAATCCACCAGGGTATTAATGAGGATACTATGAGGGATATTTTTCAAAGAATAGATTTTGCAATCACTGCAGGGGGAAGAATGTTAAATGAGCTTTTGATGTCAGAAGTACCAGCATTGATAATTCCAACAGCACAAAACCAATATCATCAAGTCGAGGCATATGTAAAGCAAAAAGTCATCTTAAAAACTACCCTAGAGACATTAAAAGAAGATATTTTTAAAATAAAAACTATTGATATTGATAAAATTAGGGATATCAAAAAAATATTTGGTTCAAAATTAAATCGAGCTTTAAAAGAGGTATTGGTTCCTTGATAGATGACATTAGTGGAATAAGGGTAATTAATTTTGTTTCTCTAAATCAAGAGGATGTGATGGAAGTATTTTATTTACGCAATCATCCAGAGATCACAAAGTGGGCAATCACTCAAAATATCTCTCTTAAAGAACATCTAGAATTTGTGCAAAAATTAAAAAATGATTCTACAAAATGTTATTTTTTATTAAAAAGAGAAAAAGTAACTCTTGGAGTAGTTTCCTTATCTAGAATAAATGTTATGCATAAAAATGCCTATATAGGTATTTACAAAAATCCAGCTTTAAACAAAGTTGGAAAAGATCTTTTAATGGTTTTAGAAGAGATTGCTTTTAAAAAAATGAAGCTTCATTCTTTATTTTTAGAGGTTTTGGAGGACAATGTTAAAGCAATTGCCTTTTATCAAAAGAATGGTTATTCTTATCAGGGTTGTTTAAAAGATTTTATGTATTACAATCATCAATATAAGGATGTCTTGATTTATGAAAAAATACAATAAAAAGCCTTTATTGGTCGCAGAAATTAGTGCAAATCATCAGCAGGATTTAGAGATTGCAAAGAAAAGTATTTTGATGGCAAAAAAAGCAGGTGCTGATAGTGTGAAAATACAGAGCTATGAGCCTTCTTGCCTTACTTTGGATTCTAAAAATGATGTTTTTAAGATTAAAGATGGGTTATGGAAGGATGAAAATTTATTTGAACTTTATAAAAAAGCATATCTACCTTGGGAATGGCATCCAATTTTATTTAAATATGCAAGAGAAATAGGAATAGAGTTATTTAGCACTCCTTTTAGTCAAAAAGGGTTAGAAGTGCTTGAAGATTTAAAATGTCCTCGTTACAAAATTGCAAGTTTTGAGTTAATTGATCCTTATTTTATTTATGAAGTAGCCAAGACACAAAAGCCTATTATACTCTCAGCAGGAATTGCTATAGATGCAGAGATTCAAGAAGCAATTATGATGTGTAGAAAAGCTAAAAACAATGATATTACGCTATTGCAATGCACTAGTGAATATCCAGCATCTATTAAAGATGCCAATCTTTTGGCAATGGTGGAGTTTGGTAAAAAATATGGTGTTAAATACGGATTATCAGATCATACTCTAGGAAGTTTGTGCTCAATTGTTGCAACCGCATTAGGAGCAAGTTTAATTGAAAAGCATTTTATTATTAGCAAAACAATGGGTGGAGTTGATAGTGCCTTTAGTATGGATTTTGAAGATTTTAGCTTACTTTCAAAAGATGTCTTTGATGCATTTTTATCTCTAGGAGATGGTGCAATACGAAAGGATGATAAAGAAGTGAAAAGGCAAAGAACTTTTGCCCGCAGTCTTTTTGTAAAAAAAGATATCAAACAAGGAGAAATTTTAAGTTTAGAAAATATTGGATCTTATCGACCCTATGCTGGAGTGCATCCTAGGTTTTTAAAGTCAGTTTTGGGAAAAAGAGCAAAAAGAGATCTAGAGTTCTCTAAACCCCTTAGTCCTGAGGATTTTGATTAAATTTTTGACATTTACCACATACAACAAAGAGTTTCATATCATGGCTAATAAGCTTGCAATTATTAAGTTGAGCAATTTTTATTTGTTGTCTTTCAATGTCAGGATCAACAAATTCTTGAATCTCTCCACACTCAAGGCATATAATATGATCGTGATGCTCTTTTGCTGCAATTTCATAGCGCTTACCACTTTTATCTGTTTCTAAAGTAGTGACGAATTTTTCTTTTTCTAGGAAGTTTAAGATACGGTAGATTGAAGAGATGCTTGTGTTCTTGTCTTTGGTGCGGATTTCTTGAGCGATCTCCTCAGGGCTTAAGTGTGTTCGATTTTTGTATAAAACAGAAATAATCTCCTCCCGCTGTTTTGAATTCTTTAGCCCATTCTTTTTGATTGAAATTCTTAGCCGTTTCAAGATAGATTCTAAAGTTTCAAGTCTATTTTGCATAACTGACAATCCTTTAACTCTTATTTTGTAGAGATAAAATTAGCCGTATTGTAGCATAAACTCACCATTACCAGACAAATAAAAATTTTTAACAAAAATGTATTATAATTGACCTGATACAAGTGTGATTCTAGTGTGTTTCTAGAGTTTAATCTTACTTTATATTTTAGTGAAGTTTTAGGAGAAGGGTTATTAATGTTTTGGGGTTCTAAAAAAAATCGGCTTGAGATGGCTAAGAAGGACTTAGAGATTGATCAGTTGAAAAAACAGATTGCTATCTTGAGTCAGGTTGCAGAGTTTGGCGTTCAAGAAATAGTGGTAGGCTTTAGGGAAGAAAAAGTTGTTTTTATGAATGATGCTGCCAAGGCTGTTGGAATGGAAGTGTTGGAGAGATTAGATTTTGAAGCACAAAAAGTTTTTATTAATGGCTTTGAGTATCAAATCAAGAATATGCAATTGCATGATGAAATCTATTATGTATTGTCTAGATCAGATTTGCGTAATGAAGTTACAGATGGTGTTGATTTATTTGCTATCTATCATCAAAGCATAAAAGATGGCATTATTGAAGCTCAAAGTTCTTTATTAAGCATTCTAAATGAATTAAAACAGATACTTGGAGAAACTCAGAAGGGTGAAGAATTAGGAAATAGCGGATTAAAGCTAAGTAATCAGGCCTTAAATGATGTTCAAATCTTGCATCAAAAAATGCAAGATTCTATTATTTTAGTGAATTCTTTGACTCAAAAGAGTAATGAGATTACCAGCGTTATTTCGCTGATTGATGATATTGCAGAGCAAACAAATCTTCTAGCGTTAAATGCTGCCATAGAAGCTGCTAGGGCAGGGGATCATGGTAGAGGTTTTGCTGTTGTTGCAGATGAAGTTAGGAAGCTTGCAGAAAAAACCCAAAAAGCTACAAAAGAAATTGCTGTTGTTGTCAAATCAATGCAGCAAGAATCTCATGATATACAAACAAGTATAGAAGCTACAAATCAGGCAACACAGGATATTAAAGAAAAGGTCGAAAGTTTGCATCATAATGTAAATGATTATAAGATAGGTTCAGAGGTTACAAAATATACAGTTCAAAATTCTAATAATCAGGTTTTTTGTACTCTTGCAAAGTTAGATCACACTGTATATAAGAATAATTTATATGCTTCTATCTTTAATATAGCAAGTGATTTTAATCAAGTAGATCATACTCAATGTCGTCTAGGTAAGTGGTATTTTGAGGGTGAAGGGAAAAATAGTTTTTCAGATACGCAGGGGTATAAAAAGTTGGATAGCCATCACTTAAAGGTGCATAGCAATGCAAACGCTTTAGCCCAATCTTTTAAAGATGATAGAGAAAAAGTCTCAAGGGCGTTGATTAATGAAAAGGTTCTTGGTATGGAAAAGGCCAGTAAGGGGGTTATGGATTGTATTGATGAAATGTTTAAAGAAAAGCAAGAAAGCATTGAATTATTAAAGCAAAAAGCTAGGAATACTCATTGAGATTTTTATCCATAAGAAAGATTCTTACAATAGGCTGTTTTCTCTTAGTTGGTGGAATATTATGGCTAGTATTTGTTTGGTTGAGTTTGCAGGATGATGTTTCTAAACTAAAAAATTATAATCCTCAGGTTACAACACAAATACTTGATAGAAAAGATAGATTAGTTGCTAACATTTATGGAGATCAATTTAGATTCTATGCTAAGTTTGATGAAATACCGCCTCGTATGATAGAAGCTCTCATTGCTGTGGAAGATACTTTATTTTTTGAACATCATGGAATTAATTATGATGCAATTTTCAGGGCTATTGTTAAAAATTTGAGGCATGGCAAGTATTCTGAGGGTGGCAGTACGCTCACACAACAACTTATCAAAAATACTATACTCACAAGAGACAAGACCCTTTATCGTAAAATAAAAGAGGCAATTTTAGCAATTCAAATTGAAATAGCTCTAAGCAAGGAAGAGATTTTAGAGCGCTATTTAAATGATACTTTTTTAGGTCATGGATATTATGGAGTTAAAGCTGCAGCACAAGGATACTTTAAGAAGAATTTAGATCAGCTGACACTCAAAGAAATTGCAATGATTGCAGGACTTCCTAGAGCACCAAGCTTTTATGATCCAACAAAGAATTTAGACTTTTCCTTAAGTCGCGCAAATAACATTTTAGAAAGACTGTATGTACTTGGTTGGATTAGTGAGAGTGAGTACAAAAGTGCTTTAGTAGAGATTCCAGAAGTTTTTAATCAAAGCCTGGCTCAAAATCAAGCCCCTTATGTTGTGGATATGGTTTTAAAGCAACTATCTTATATTCCTGACCTAAGGACAGCAGGCTATGTTATAAAAATCAACCTTGATTTAGATTATCAAAGAATTGCACAGGAAGTTTTTGAGCAAGGATATAAAAATGCCCTAAAGCTTAATCGTATTCAAGATAAAGAAAGTAGTCTAAATGGTGCAATGATTGTCACACATTCAAGAACGGGTGAGATTTTGGCATTAATTGGTGGGGTGGATTACAACAAAAGCGCTTTTAATCGTGCAACGCAAGCAAGAAGACAGGTTGGGAGCACAATAAAACCTTTTATTTATCAAAATGCATTTGATGCGGGTTATTCTCCTGCTACTATGATTCCAGATGTAGCAAGAAGCTTTGGTAGTGATGATGAATATTGGAGACCCAAGAATGCAGGAAATTCCTTTAATGGAATTGTGAGCTTGCGTTATGCTTTAATCCACTCACTAAATCTAGCCACAATAAACCTTGTGGATATGGTAGGCTTTGACAAAACCTATGAGGCGATAAAATCTTATGGTTTCAATCCCAGTGCAAAGAATTTAACTATTGTCTTAGGAAGTCTTGTTGCATCTCCTATGGATTTAGCAAGGGCATATTCTCTCTTTTCTAATGAGGGAACAATTTTAGAACCTCAATTAATATCACAGCTGATTTCAAGAGACGAGAAAAAAGAGACTTTTTATGTAAAACAAGAAGAATTTACAACACCTAAACAAGCATTTTTAGTTACTTCTATCTTGCAAGAAGTTGTAAAAAATGGAACAGGTAGAAGAGCAAGAGTGAAGGGTATGGATGTTGCTGGAAAGACAGGAACAACAAATAATAATAATGATGCGTGGTTTTGTGGATTTACACCTGATATTCAAGCAATTATCTGGTTTGGGAATGATAATAATAGTTCTATTGGGAACATAGGCGGTGGAACAAGTCTTATAGCCCCAATTTTTTCAAACTTTATAAATGAAATTTTAAAAATCGATCCAGGACTAAAAAAGCATTTTAGAATTCCAGATGGAGTACATCAAAAAACCATTGATGGAGTGAAGTATTTTTATACAGATATTTCAAAGTTGCCAGATAAAAAAATTACAGAGGAAGAAAATAAACTTATCTTTTGATTTTTAATAAAAGATTTAAGCAAAACTCGTTAGAATCACACAACTATAAAATAAAAGAGGTGCGCAATGAAGTTAAAATTGAAACATATCCCTTATGTGGCCAATAAAATTGCCATTGACATTGCAAACTCTAGTCTTTTGGAAGTAAAAACCTCTCTAGAAAAAATTAATCAGGTAGCTAGAGAAGTTTTAGAAGGGGATCTTAAAAAAGAAAGCCAAATTGATATGAGGGCAAAGGAGATTTTAGAAGAGAATATTGAAAATATTGAGTTTATGCGTGCTGATGAAAAACAGATGTTTTGGATGATAAAAAAACAACTTGCTCAAGATAGTAATTTTTCCCTATCTTGGGAGGATCGCTATAATGAGCTCTCTCATAAACTTTTAGATGAGTTAATTCTTGAGGGGTATATTAAGGTGAAGGTGAGTGAGAACCTTGTAAAAAATCTTATCTTCAAGTCCATTGATCTTTATGCACAAATGTATGGAGAGGTGGAGAATTCTGTGATTGAAAAAATCAGAAATTACAAACGTAAACTTTTGGTGGGAACAGATGAATATGAATTGGTTTTTGATAAGTTGTATCAGGAAGAATTGAAAAGAAGAGGTTTTTAATGCAGAAAGCTTGGATTTATTTTCAAAATGGGATTTTTTTTGAAGCCTCTTGCTTTGGTGCTTGTGGGACTAGTATTGGAGAGGTTGTTTTTAATACCTCAATGAGTGGATATCAGGAGATTATTACTGATCCAAGTTATGCAGGTCAGTTTATTACATTTAGTATGCCAGAGATTGGAATTGTTGGTATTAATGGCTTGGATAATGAATCTAACGGCGTGCAGTGCAAGGGAATATTGGTAAGAGAATATAATGAAAACTTTTCAAATTTTAGGGCTACAGAAAGTCTTGATGCTTTTTTAAAAAAATCAAATGTAATGGGATTATGCAATATCAACACACGCGATATCATAAAAATCATCAGAAAAGAAGGAGCAATGATGATGATTGCTTCAACAGAGATTTCAGATCCTGATATTTTGAAAAAGCATCTACAAGAGGCTTCTCACATACAAGATATCAACTATGTTAAGCAAGTTTCTACAAAAAAGTCTTATATACATCAGCATTCTGTTTTTGATTTCAACACTTTTGCCTATGGTAAAAGGCCTCAATCATCAAAAAAGGTGGTTGCAATTGATTTTGGGATAAAGACTAATATTTTAAATGAATTAAGTGCTGTTGGACTTGAAGTGGAGGTAGTGCCTTATTCTTTTGATGCAGATGATCTAATTCAGAGGTTTAAACAAAAAGAAATTCAAGGTGTATTTTTATCTAATGGTCCTGGGGATCCAATGTTGTTGCAAGATGAAATAAAGCAAATTAAAAAGTTAGTTGATGCAAAAATCCCTATGTTTGGGATTTGTCTTGGGCATCAGCTTTTATCTATCGCAAATGGTTTTAATACTTTTAAATTAAAATTTGGACACCATGGAGGGAATCATCCTGTAAAGAATTTACTTACAGGAGAAGTTGAAATCACTTCACAAAATCATAATTATTCTGTTCCAGAAGAAATTGAGCAAATTGCAAATATTACACATAAGAATCTTTTTGATAACACGATAGAAGGTGTTGAGTATAAAAATAGACCTATTTTTTCTGTGCAACACCATCCAGAATCAAGCCCTGGGCCAAAGGAAGCTCGTAAGCTTTTTGAAAAGTTCGCTTCTATGCTTTAAAAGACAACTAATCCTAGAGGCTTTTTAGGTTGATAGTATTTTTAAAGATATGAAAGCCTCTATGCTTTGATATCAAGTATGTGATCTAGAGATTCTGTTTTATTTTCCTTTTGCTCTTTTTGAGTCTCACCTTCATTTTGTCCTGGATGATTGCCTCCACCTCGCTGTGCATCCTTGCTAATAGAATCTGTTCCTTCTGTGGCTCGAACTTCTTGAATCTCCCTGAGTTTATCTTCAAACTCTTGAATGTTTAAAGGGGTCATATCAGATCGATTTTGAGCCAAAGGAACATTAGCCTGAGTATTTTGGTTGATATAGGTAATGTTACCAATGGGTGATATGGCCATTTTATTCCTCTACTTTTTGTAGCTTATGGTTTGGTATTTTGCATAAACTACATTTGCTTTTTCTTTAATTTTAACAAACTTTCTTAAAGTATAATCGACTTCAAAGTTTCCTTTTGTAATAGAGTTTAAACCAACAAGTATTTCACCAGCTTTTTGGATGATTGATAAGGAAGGTTTATTTTTTCCACAATGAATAATCATATGCGAAGAAGGGATATTGCGTATATGTAGCCAGATATCATTTGCTTTTGCTACTTCTAGTAACATTTGGTTTTCATCTTGATTCTTTCCAATAGAAATTTTGTAGTTTTCTATATAAAAACTTTCAAATTTCTGTTCTTTTAATTTGGATTGTTTGGCAGGTTTTAGGATTGTGATATTTTCTAAAGATGAAGTTTGAGTAATGAAAGCAATTTTTTGTTGAATGAAGTTAATTTTGTCTTGAAGGTTTTGCTCTTCAATATAAATATTTTTAGCTCTTTTTGATAACTTTTTACTCTGGGTAAAAATAGAGTTAATATAATCTTGAGGCAAGATCCCTGTTTGTGGTATCTGTATTTTTATTTCATTTTGGTTAAAGTCTTTAAGAGTGACTTGTGTATCAAATGGCTTAATTAGATGCAAATTGCTTAAAAGCAATGTAGCTTCTTGATTGAGCTTTTGAGATTGATTTTGTAAATCTTGAGGTTTTGGAAGATTTTGTATTAAAGTTTTGTATTTTTCTAACTTTTTTTCTAATTGTCGCAACAAAATTTCTTTGGTATGAGCTATCTTTTTTTCCATTATTGAAAAATAATTTTGGTTTAAAAGCTTTAGAATTTGTTCCTTGCTATAGGCAACTGGTGTAAAATTGCCTTCTCTTTGGGGAAGGGGTAATAGGGCATGGTTGGGTCTTACCTCTCTAGAGGTTTTAGTATGGTTTAAATGTCTTAATGCTTCTAAGACAATATGTTCTTGATTAAGAAGAATTACATTGGTGTGTTTTCCTGTAAATTCAAAATAGATAAAAAAATTAAAATCCTTATAAAGATGATTTTGCTTACAATACAAAATTAAGATTCTATTGTTACCATCGCAATAGCAATCAAGTAGTCTTGCGCGTGTAGTAAGCTTTTGAAGCATAAGATCAAAGGGTGCTTGATAAGTTTTGTTACTAATATTAGTATCTGTAATAAAAATATTGCTTTGATATTTTTGCATATCAAGATAAAAGAAATCTTGATGGAGCTGAAGCTTAAAAAGATTATCTTGGATGCGTCTTAAAGAGTTGATTTGAGAGTAATTTTTAAAAAGGTTGGCAATGTTTTGTAATAGCTCTAGCTTCATATACCCAGTCTTTTTTTTGCAAAGTCTATTGCTTCTTGCGTGATATCTGCTCCACTAATCATTCTTGCGATTTCTTGAACTTTTCCATTTAAGTCTAGAATTTTGATATAGCTCTTGGAATCTTGTTTATAAACCAAATAATGTTGATCTGCTAATGCTGGAATGTGTGGCTGGTGCGATATGGCAAAGATTTGATAGCTTGATGCAAGTTGTTTTAAGATCTTTGCAACCCCCTCACTTTCTTCACCACTTAAATTAGCATCAATTTCATCTAAAATTAAAATTCCTGTTTTGGTTGAAAATTTTGTTTCAAGATACATAATAGCAAGTCTTAAACGATTGTATTCTCCCATACTTAGATTTGGTATTTCTGTGTTTTTTAATAAAATCTTGATAGCATCTACTCCTGAAGAGATAAGTGGTATTTCTTCTAATAAAACTCTTATATTAGAGAGCTTTAATAGATGACAGATTTCTTGAAGCTCTTGTGTAAAATTTTCTAAATATTGATTGCGATATTTAGAAATTTGCTGTGCTAGAGTTTTGCATTCTTTTTCAATTTCTTCTTGATATAAGAAAAGCTTCTCTTTATTAAAATGTAAATTATCATACTCTAAAAGCTTTGATTTTTGGTATTCTAGGCGATCTAAAGCTCCTTGAATGCTTCCATATCTTTGATTGAGTTCTGAAAGTTTTGAAATTCTATCCAGCATTGATTCTGGATCAAGTGTATCCAGTTCTTCTAATCTTTCATTTTCAGATACTAAAATATCTCTTACTTCAATGATGCTTTCTTCAAAAGCAGGATGAATTTTATCTAAAGCTTGGAGAGCGTTTTGTATTTGGTGAATTTCTTGCATTACTTCCAATGCTTGAGAGATTTGAGATTGGAGTTTTTCTTTTTTAGAAAAATCTTTTTTTAGTTGCATCAGTTCTTCATATTCATTAATCTTTGGTGCAATAGAAGTGATTTTTTGTATCTCAAAATTAGCCAAATCTTTGAGTTCTTGAATGTTTTTTTCTTCCTGAAGAATTTGATGATAAGCTTTTTTTGCTTCTTGTAATTCTTGAAACTTTGTTTCTAATTGAAAGATTAGGGATTTAAACTTTTTTTCTTTAGTTCCAATGAGATTATCAAGGGTTTTCAATAAATTATATGGCAAAAGCTCTGTAGCATTTTTAAGAGAGATGTATTTGATGCTAGGAGACAAAACTTCTTGGAGACTCTTTTTTGCTATTAAAGAAGTGTTGATGAAATATCTCACTTTTTCTTTTTTGACAATATTGACAATGATTTCTTCTTCATGATCTAATAGGATAGATTCTAAGTCTAGAGATAGATTAGTAATGAGTGCTTGAATTTGTTGTGCATTTACATCCCCTATACCAAAAATTGCAAGTAAAATTTCCATAAAAACAGATTTTCCACTTCCGCTCACCCCACTAAATACATTTAGCCCCTTATGTAGTGCTAAATCTAAAGAATCAAAAACAATAGAATTTTTTACCTGAATTGTTTCAATCATTTTGTCCCCATTGGAATTTTTCTTTTAGCACTTTAAAATAATTTCTTTTAAATGGTTGTATAAGTATGGCAGATTTTTGTGCTTTTTGAATAATGATTGTATCTTTTGACTCAACTAGTATGTTCTCCTGCCCATCTATAACTAAAAATCCTTGAGTATTTAACTTAAAATTAAGAATAAAAGTTGAATCTAAAACCATAGGCCTTTGGGTTAGTGTGTGGGCTGCAACAGGAGTGAGTAAGATATTTTGACACAAGGGATAAACAATAGAACCCCCAGCACTGATATTATATGCAGTAGAACCAGTAGGGGTTGCAATAATTAGAGAATCTCCCTTGTAGGTATTAAAGATTTCATTGTTCATATATGCATCTATTTTTAAAATACCACTCACAAGATTATTTTTTGAAATCAAAAATTCATTAATTGCAAAAAATTTTTGATGATTTATCTGTGCCTCAAGCATCATATGCTCTTCTAGTATATAAGTACCCCTAGCTAGAGAATTGGCAAAATTTTCAACTTCAAAGGGGTTGATAGCTGTTAAAAAACCTAATTTGCCTGTATTGATTCCAAAAATAGGTATGGAGTTTCCATAGCTTTTTCGAATCAAAGAAAGTAGAGTGCCATCTCCTCCAACTGAGGCAATAGCATCTACTTTTGAGATAATCTCTTCAAATGTATAAGAGGGGGCAAAGTCAATTTCTGCTATTTGAGATTTTCCAAGCAAAACCTCAATACTGGACTTCTCAAATGCTTGTTTTATATCTAAAAAAACCTCTTTTGGAGTTTGAGGTCTTAAGAATACCCCTATTTTCTTAATCTTTTTTTGCATCTTTTCCACTTTTTGGCGTAATTGTATCAAAAAAAATTTTTAGATAAGAGTTAGGGTTATGATATTAAAATATATCATAACAATAAGAGAATTAAAGGGAAAATGATGGAATTCTTATTAATTATCATAGGGTTTTGTTCGGGTATGATTTCTGGTCTATTTGGTTTGGGAGGTGGCACACTGATTGTTCCTTTGATGCTTAGTTTTGGAATGGGAATACAACATTCTATTGGTATTTCTGTAGTGCAGATGATTTTTGCCTCTTTATTTGGAAGTATTTTAAATTTAAAAAATAAAACTTTTGAGATAAAAGAGGGCGTGATACTGGGTTTGGGAGGATTAGTAGGAGCTAGTTTTAGTGGTATTGTTTTAGGTTTCATTAGTGATTTTCTCCTTACTTTTTTATTTTTGCTTGTGATTATTTATTCTTTTTTGAAATTTTTAATGAAAAAAGATAATCCAGAAGATAAGAAACTTGAAACAAATCAACATAAAAAAATAGTTTTGTTTTTAGCAGGTTCTTTAACAGGAGTTTTTGCAATTTCTTTGGGTATAGGTGGAGGATTGCTGATTGTTCCAATTTTAGGGTATTACTTGGGGTATAATACAAAAAAATCCACAGCTCTATCATTGTTTTTTATCATCTTTTCTTCCATATCAGGAAGTATTTCTCTTTTTGTAAATCATATTATTAATCTGGAGGTAATACAGAAAGGATCCATCATTGGTATTGCTTCATTAGTGGGTGTAAGTGTTGGAATTTATCTTGTGCAAAGAATTAGTTTAAAGATTCATAAAGTCTTTTTACTGATAATGTATACCTTTTCAATGAGTTTGACAACTTTTCATCTTTTAGAAAGGCTCTAAAAGAGCCTTTCTCTTGGTGGGGGGATGGTGAGAGAAGGTGGTTATTTTATTTCAAAATAAACAGAATGCTTCAATTCTGAATGAGATTCCTTATATCTACTTGCCTCAGATCTTGATTTAAATGGACCAACAAGATATTTTGTAAGCTTTTGATCATTGATAATGATTTCTTGGGTTCTATAAGAATGTTTTTTAAGCATATTGAGTAATTCTTTGCTTGGTTGTTTGCTAAATACCCCAACTTGCAGATAAGAACCTTTTGTTGCAACAGAGCCTGATTTAGCTGCAGCTTTTTTTTGAACCTTGTGTTGTTTTTGTGGTTTATGTTCTACAGCTTTTTTTTCTACCTGAATTGGTTTTTTATCCATTTCTTCGTGATGCATCATTATTTCTTTTGGCTCATCTTTTAGATCTAGTGCTGCTTGAAGCTGGTTATCTACAGAATCTTGAGATGGAGAAGCTAATTCTTGATCAGAAGGTGCCTGAGATATATGATTTTGATGATTTTGTAAAAGGTCTTGATCTAGTGATGGATGTTGGTTTGCATTTTTTGCCTCTTGTCTTACATCTTGTAAGATCTGCTCAAAACGATCATCGCTATTAAAATTATCACTTAAATCTTTTGAGGAGTCTTGAAACTCATCTGCAATATGTTCTGTTTGAGTATTTTGTGTTTGCTCAATAATATTGTTGTGAGAATTTTTTGTAAAAGACCATACTAATAGAGCAATAGTCAGAACTACTACAATGCCAATTGCTCCTATGATGACATTTTTTACATTTTTTGGATTTTTTTTCTCCTCAAATAATAACTCATTAAAATCTTTTTCTTCCATTTTTATTCTCCTTACTTTGAAATTAAACTAACTCTGCACAAAGCTAACATATTATGCTTTTTTGGTAAATAAGAGAGCATAACTAGATTGCTTGTTAAAAGATTGGCTTATCATAAACAGGAAACTTATTTCCTAGTTCTTTAATTTGATTTTTAATATCCTCTTGTAATTTTTGGTTATGAATATCATCCAAAATATCTGCGATTTTATTAGCAATCCAAATAAATTCTTGCTCCTTCATGCCTCTAGCTGTTAATGCTGGAGATCCAATTCTAATACCACTTGTCACAGAAGGACTTCTTGTTTCGCCAGGAACAGTGTTTTTATTTACTGTAATTCCTGCATTTGCAAGAGCCATATCCGCATCCTTTCCGCTAAAATCCTTATTTAAGAAACTCATTAAAATAAGATGATTGTCTGTTCCACCACTTACAAGATCATAGCCTCTATTGATTAAAACCTTAGCCATTTCGCTGATATTGTTTTTGACTTGCTGTGCATAAGTTTTCCATTCAGGCTTAAGATTCTCACCAAAACCTACAGCTTTGCCTGCTATGATATGCATTAAAGGTCCTCCTTGATTACCAGGAAAGACAGCTTTGTTGATTTTTTGTGCAATTTCTTCATCATTGCATAAAATCACCCCACCTCTAGGGCCTCTTAGAGTTTTATGCGTAGTTGTAGTGACAACATCACAATATGGGAAAGGGTTGGGGTAGCATTGTGCAACTACAAGACCAGCCACATGAGCAATATCACCCATCAACAATGCACCAACACTATCTGCAATCTCTCTAAATTTTTTGAAATCTAACTCTCTAGTATAGGCTGAGAAGCCACAAACAATGATTTTGGGTTTAATTACATTTGCATATTCAAGAAGCTTGTCATAGTTAATTCTTCCATCAAGATCTACACCATAAAAGAAGCTCTGATACATTTGACCTGTAATACTTACTTTTGAACCGTGTGTGAGGTGCCCTCCATGGCTTAGATCCATCCCTAAAATCTTATCATAAGGTTTAAGTAGTGCAGAATATACAGCCGTATTTGCTTGAGATCCAGAATGGGGTTGGACATTTGCAAAATTACATCCAAAAAGTTTTTTTGCACGCTCAATTGCAATGGTTTCAATTTCATCTACAAATTCACAACCACTATAGTATCTTTTTAAAGGGTAGCCTTCTGCGTATTTGTTGGTTAGAATACTTCCAACAGCTTCCATAACACTAGGGAAGGTATAGTTTTCACTAGCAATCATTTCTAGATGCTCATTTTGCCTTTTAAATTCCTTTTGGATGCTTAAAAAGATTTCCTTATCTGTTTGTTCTAAATAATAAGCCATCATAAAACCTCTCTTTTATAGGATTGAAGAATCATCTTCAGAATCTGATTTTACTATTTTCATTGCAGGAAATAGAATAACATCCTTGATTGTTTTTGCATTTGTAAGAAGCATTACTAAGCGGTCAATCCCTATACCTTGTCCTGCAGTAGGAGGCATCCCATAGCCTAAAGCCCAGACATAATCTTCATCCATATATTGGGCCTCTTCATCTCCTGCTTCTTTTTCTTTAACTTGTTGTTTAAATCTTTCTAATTGATCAATAGGGTCATTTAGCTCACTAAAGCCATTAGAAATCTCTCTTCCGCCTATAAAAAGCTCAAACCTATCTGCAATTTGATAATCATTATCATTGCGTCTTGCAAGAGGGCTAATATCAATAGGATATTGTGTAATAAAAGTAGGGTTGATGAGTTTTTCTTCTACAAATGCATCAAAGGCCTCACCAAGTAGTTTTCCATAGCCCATTTGTGGTTCGATTTTGATTTGATTTTTTACTAGAAAATCTCTCAATTTTTCTTCACTCTCTATAATTTCTCTTTGGATCCCGCCAATCTTTTCTAGAGCATCTTTAAATCCAATAACTTCAAAATGATCAAAATCAATTTCATAGTTACCATAAGTAATTTTGTGCTCTAAGTTTAGAGAATCTAAAAGATAGATAAAAAATTCTTTAGTAAGTTTGATTAAATCCTCATAGGTCTTATAAGCCCAGTAAAACTCTATCATTGTAAATTCTGGATTGTGAGAATGATCCATTCCCTCATTTCTAAAATTTCTATTCATCTCAAAAACTGCTTCAAATCCACCAACAATGAGACGCTTTAAATAAAGCTCTGGGGCGATCCTTAGATATCTATCTGCATCAAGTGCATTATGATGTGTGATAAAAGGTCTAGCATTTGCTCCCCCAGGTATAGGATGGAGCATTGGAGTTTCCACTTCTAAGAACCCTTTTTCTTCAAAGAACTTACGCACTTTTGAAATAATTTGACTGCGAAGCTTAAAAGTCTCTTTAACTTCCCTATTCATAATAAGATCTACATATCTTTGTCTATATCGTAGCTCTATGTCTGTAAGCCCGTGAAATTTTTCTGGTAGAGGGACAATGGACTTGGTTAGTAATTTATATTCTAAAGCATAGAGGCTTAATTCTCCTGTTTTTGTTACAAATGGAAATCCACAAACATTAATAAAATCTCCAACCTCAAGAGTTTTTTTGAGAATATCAAATTGTTCTTTAATATCATTTTGGGAAATATAGATCTGCAAATTTCCACTTTCATCCTCAATATTGACAAAACAAGCCTTCCCCATCATCCTTAAGAGTTTGACACGCCCCACTACATAAAAGTTGTTATCTGTATCCCTTTTTTCTTCCTGATTTTTTAGATATTCAAATTTTTGTGAAAAATCTTTATTAGAGATTGTTTTTTTGGCCTGATTGGAATAAGGATTATAATTTAAATCTTTGAGAGTTTGTACCTTAAGAAGTCTTTGTTTAATATATTGATTTTCAAACATATTCATCCCTTAGTTATGTTTATTTATTGAAGTGGAGCTTGGATTTTTTCTTGGATTTGTTCTATGGATTTTTGAACTTTTTTGTTTAATCCTTGCATCTTTTCTTCTACCTCTTTAACAGAATCAAATCGTACAATTATACGAGCAGTGTCCAGCATAGCATCATAAATTTTACTTTGTTGTGGCAATTTCTGCATAAAGTCAATCTCTTTAACAAATTTAATTTCGCTAATCCCATAGATAATGCAAGAGAGAATGCAAAAACTCTTAACACAAGAAAATACAAAACCCAAAAGCCTGTCTAAAAGACTAAGACTTGTGAATCTGATGAGTTTTGAAAAGACAATCCCAATCATCATAAAGCCAATCCAAAAAAATGACAATACAATAATAAAGCCCAGTGCAAGAGAGGCGGAGGAGCTATTGATATTATAGATGTGTTGATTAAAAAATACTGCCATCTCACCTGATAGCCTTGAAGCAAAAAATATCCCAGCAACAATGCCAATTAGTGTTGCAACTTCATGTATAAGACCACTTAAAAAACCCCTAGCGCCCAAAATTAAAACAAGTGCTAAAACTACAATATCAACATAGCTCATAAGATTCCAATCAAAACTTAAAATAAACTAAAAATATTGTGCTATTCTACCAAAAATATTTGATTTTTTATGGGATAAAAAGATGAAGGGTATTCAACTGGATTTTTTAAAAAAACAAGCTCAGGTATTTTGCCTAGCTTTTGTTTTTAGTTTGCCTATATTAAGTGGAGCATTTTTTTTAAGTTTTGAGCTTCAAAAGACTTATATTATTTTTAATAGTTTTTTTGCACTTTGTGCATTACTTGCGTTGATAAAAGTTCCAAAAAAAACACGCTTTTATTTTGGTTTTTATACTGGAGTTCTTCTATTTTATTGGATATCTTTAAGCTTTAGATTCTCTCCTATGCCTTGGCTAATGCCTTTGATTATCCTAGCAGTAGCATCTATTTATGGTGTTATTTTTACTTTTCTTTTGTGGTTTGAAAATATATTTTTTCGGTGCTTTAGTGTTTTTATCTTAGGATTTATACACCCATTTTATTTTGATTGGCTTTTTGTGGAATCTTTTTTTGCTTATAGTATTTTTGGCGTGGATAAAATTAGCTTGTTTTGTATTCTGGTTGCTTTAGTTTTATTTTTAACTCAAGAAGGAAGAAAAAAAACTCTTGCAGTGTTATTTCTTTTTATTGCAACCCTCCAAACTGATTTTAAAACTGCTTACAATTCTCCTTTGCAAATTCAATTAGTTCATACTTCAATCCCCCAAAAAATCAGATGGGATCAAACAAGTTTCAATGAGATTGTGCGAAAAAATTTTGAAATGATTAAGCAGGCTAAAGAAGATTTAAAAGAAATGATTATTTTTCCAGAAACAGCTTTTCCCACACTTCTTAATCAAGATTTATTTTTACTCAAAGAACTAAAAGAGCAAAGTAGGGATATTACAATTGTTGCAGGAGGATTGCGTGCGGATAATCAGCAAGTTTTTAATTCTACTTATATTTTTAATCAAGGCAAAGTAGAGATTATTGATAAGGTGGTATTAGCACCTTTTGGGGAGAAGATTCCACTCCCAGATTTTTTGGCAAAGCCTTTGCAAAAAATTTTTTTCAACACAACAGAGGGATTTGTATCTGCAGAAAAACCAAAGGATTTTAAGGTTAAAAACTTTGTCTTTAGAAATGCGATTTGTTATGAGGGAACCTCAAGTATTATTTATAAAGATAAGCCAAAATATGTGGTGGTAATCAGCAATAATGCTTGGTTTGATCCTAGCATAGAGCCATTTTTTCAGCAAATTTTATTGAAATACTATGCTAGAATCTCAAAATCTTTGATTTTGCATAGTGCAAACTCTTCAAATTCTATGATCATTTCTCCAAGCCTATTTTAAAAATGTAAGGATAGATAGGAAGAGGCAGATAAAAATGACTAGGAAATAATAATGATTTTAAGAGCAAGAAACCTTACACATAGTTTTGAACATTTATTGTATGAGAATCTAAACTTTGAGCTTGAAGCTTCCCAATCTATGGCAATTTTAGGAGTAAGTGGAAGTGGAAAATCAAGCATATTAAACCATCTCTCCACAATGCTACCTCCCAATAAGGGAAAAATCGATCTTTGTGGCAAAGAGGATGTTTATGCTTTATCTAAGCAAGAGCTTTTAAAAATTAGACGCTATGATTTAGGGATTATTTTCCAATCCCATTATCTACTTAGAGGTTTTAGTGCGCAAGAGAATTTAAAAATTGCCACTTTGCTTGCAGAGACTTTGATTGATGAGGAGGTATTGCAAGCTTTACAAATAAAGGATGTTCTATCTCAAAATATAGGAAGCTTAAGTGGAGGACAACAACAGAGGGTTTCTATTGCTAGGGTTTTATGCAAAAGACCAAAGATAATTTTTGCAGATGAACCTACAGGAAATTTAGATTCTCAAACTGCAAAAAGCGTAATGGATAAGATTTTTGAATATATTAAGAAAAATCATTCTGCATTGATTCTAGCAACACATGATGAAGAATTAGCAAGGCGCTGTGATTTTGTATATCGACTTAAGGATAAAAAGCTGGTGCAAGAGAACTAAATAAGCTAAAAATAAAATGTATAAGCAACTCTTATTTCTAAATTCTTTTGAATCTCAAAGCTTTGTTTTAGGGTTTGTTCTGCCCAAATATTTGTAGTTTCATTAACACTATTCCAAGAAGTGTGTTTGAGATAATAATAAGGAATTTTTACCCCAACTTCTAGGCGATCATTTTTGCTAAGATAGAGCTGTCCTCCCAAATTTAAAAACAATCCATTCCCAGAGGCATAAAATGCATCCTCTTGATTGCCATAAAAAGATTCATTAACCCAATAATTACTTTTAAGCAAACTAACTTCTACACCAAATCCAGCAAAAACACCAAGTTTCATAAATGGAAAATTTGCCCATTTTTTTGAAAAAAAATAATCAAGAGGTAGGTTGGCAAAGAAGTCAAGATTGAGACTAAAGGTAGTCATAACTGCATTGCCTAATAAAAATTGCTGTTGGGTTCTTGGACTTAGCATATTAACAGATGAGATAATGGGGGTGCCATTATTATCTCCTGTAATTGTTTGAAAATTTTCATCTCTAGGGGCTTTAGTGGTTGCTTTGCCTTCTAGACTTCCTAGTGATGCTTGAGAGACTTCTATGCCTCCATAGATTCTAAGACCTGATATATGTAATTTATCAAAAACTGCTTCATCTCCAAAAATAAATCTAAAAGTGGGGCTACTATGACCTTTGTATCTCCCAAAAGATTCTCCACCAATACACACACCGCCCTCACAACTATTATTATCTTTTGTGATAATTTGTGAAAAATCTGTTTTTAAAGCGCTACCAAATCCAGCTCCAAATCCCACAAAAAGATTATTTTCAATACCAAAAACAAAACTTAAAAAACTAAAGTAGAAAAAAATAAAAGAAAATAGTTTTTTTTTCACTACATACTCTTTTTGTTTAGTGTTACAAGTTGTGGCAACTCATCTTGGATCAAAAGATGAGTTTCAAAAAACCTTTCAATACTTTCTCGCATTTCTTTAGCATCAGAAATATTATTGACTTGATTGCGATAAGTGCTTGCTTCTTGATGCCCTTTTGCATAGGCATGCAAATTCTTTCGAAACATAATCACACCACGATCTCCATAAAAATCTACCATTGCATCAAAATGTTTTAAAACTAATTCTTTTTTAATGATAGGAGGTATTTCTGTAGTTTTATTTTTAATCTGCCAAAAAATCCAGGGCATACTAATAGCAGCCCTTCCTATCATCAATCCATCCGCACCCGTTTGATTTAAGACCCTATTTGCTATCTCATAGTTTGTAATTTCACCATTTGCAATCACAGGGATATTTAAAATGGATTTTATCTTTGCAATACTTTCATAATCTATCTTATCTTTTTTATAACCATCTGCCCTTGTGCGCCCATGGACTACCACAAAATCAACATCTGCATCTTTTAATGCATTTGCAATCTCAATGGGGATTTTTTTATCAAATCCAAGCCTAACTTTCACGCTACTATAGGGTTTATTACTTACCTCTTTAATTGTATTTAGAATCTTTACAAGCAGGGGTAAGTCTTTAAGTAAAGCACTTCCATTTCCATGGTTTGCTACTTTTGGTGCAGGACAGCCACAATTAAAGTCAATAATATCAATACCATCAATAGTATTAAGGCATTCTACTGCCTTTGTAATAATTTCAATTTTTGAACCAGAAATTTGCACAGAATAGGGAGTTTCTTGTGGTGATTTTTCAACCATTCTTAGGGTTTTGGCATTGGAATAAACAAGAGCATGAGAGCTTATCATCTCACTTACTGTAATATCCACACCAAATTGTTTTACCACACTCCTAAAGGGCAAATCTGTATAGCCTGCTAGAGGAGCTAGCATTAAAAGATTATCAAAACAAATTTGCATTAGCTCTATAACCTCTATTTTTAGTAAAATATTTTGACTTATTATAGCCCATTATTGAGATAAAAATATTTCATAAGCATTCTTACGCAAAATACAAGCATTGCACTTACTGCAACCATAACCCCAGGGATGCCTTTGTGTTCTTACTCCCTCATAACAGGTATGAGAATCTTCTAAAACAACCTCTAAGATTCCCAATTCTTTTGCGAGTTTAAATTCTTCTGCTTTTGTCATCGCAATCAAGGGAGTATGGATTTTAATTTGGGTTTGTGCCCCTAAATTTAGAGTATTTTCAATGCTTTCTATAAATTCTTTTCTACAATCAGGATATCCGCTATAATCTTGTTCTGATACCCCAATGGCAAGATGATTTGCATTTATCTTTTGTGCAAAGCTATGAGCCAAAGTAATAAATAATGCATTGCGGTTTGGCACAAAAGAAGCAGGAAGTTTTTTATTGGCGATATGGGGTTGATTGACATCTTGAGAATTATTTGCAAAAAGAGCAGATTCGCTAATTTGATTTAAAAAATCAATACAAATAAGCTTAAGGGGTAAATCTAGCTTTTTTGCAATAATTTCTGCTTGCTCTAATTCTACTTTGTGTTTTTGCCCATAATTAAATCCAAGCAAAAATACATCATCAAACTTTTTTTTAGCCCACCCCGCTACCGTGGTGCTATCTTGACCCCCGCTAAAAATCACTAAACATCTATCCATTACAGCCCCTGATCATTTTTGTTATAATACCCAAAAAATAGGGGTTAAATGATGTTTTTATTACCACAAAATGTGCTAAAAATCTTTGATTTTCTAAAAGATTTTGAAGTATATTTGATAGGTGGTTGCGTTCGAGATTTATTACTTCATAATAAGCCTAAAGATTTTGATTTTACTACACAGGCTACACCCAAAGAAATGCTAGAAATTTTTCAAAAACATAAAATTAAAACAATAGATATTGGTATAGAGTTTGGAACAATTGCTCTGCTTTTGGATAATGAAGTTTATGAGATTACAACTTTTAGAGAAGAGAGTGTGTATAAGAATTTTAGAAAGCCAGAGAGCATCAAGTTTTCACTTAGTTTGCTAGAGGATACCAAGCGCAGAGATTTTACCTGCAATGCAATTGCTTATCACCCACAAAAAGGGATTATAGATTATCACAATGGGCAACAAGATTTAAAAAATAAAATTTTAAGAGCAATTGGAGATCCAAAGCAGAGATTCTTAGAAGATGCGCTTAGAATATTGCGTGCCATAGGTTTTGCTTCAAGGTTTGATTTTGAAATTGAAGAACTTACAAAACAATCTATGCTAGAAAATAGAGAACTTTTATCTTTTATTTCAAAGGAGCGTATTACAGCAGAATGGGAAAAAATGCTAAATGCACCATTTTTTGCAAAAACTTTTCCACAATTTAGTCCAATCTTTGAGGTCATCTTTAAAGATAAGATTTCTTTACCACAAAAGTTATCTAGTGATTTTTGTCTTAGAAATGCCCAGATTCTAAAAGATTCTAAAAAGCTAGATTTTATTAATCTCTCTAAAGCAAAAAAAGAAGAGATTAAAGCCTATATGCAGTGGCAAATCTCCACACATTTCAAAGATAAAATTGCAATTAAAAAAATGCTATCTCTCTATCCTAGAGAGTGGGTTGAGAAGTTTCTAGTTCAAGATGAGGAAAAATATAAGATCTTACAAGAGATTTTTGAGAAAAATGAAACCTATAAAATCAAAGATTTAAAGGTAAATGGTTCAGATTTATTAGCTTTTAAGGGCAAGCAAAGAGGTGAAGTATTGCAAGATATACTAGATAAAGTAATAAGGGGAGAATTGAAAAATCAAAGAGAAGAGTTATTAAAACATATTGCTAGAAAATTAAACTCCTATCATAAAGCCACCAGAAAAAATACATATAAGAGTAGGTAAAATCAATCTAAAGGCCATTAAAGGCACTTTAGATTTTGGCCTTAAAAACTTCTTAGTAAAGCTTCAAATGCCTCTTTGAAGGCCTCTAATCCCTCTTTAAGTAATTTTTCCCCTAAAACCTCTCTATCAATTCCTAACTCTTTAAATTTATCTAATTCTTGATAGATATCAGAGCTAGGGATAAAGGTTTGGATATTTCTTTGAGGATTCTCATAATAAGAGAGAATGGTATCAAGAGGGGCTGTATTGATGCTATGAGGATGCAAAAGCGAATTGATATAATAATCCTTACTCAAACTATCTCCCTTTACCCCTGTAGAGGCAAAAAGAACCCTTGTGTAACTTTCTCCCAGAGATTCTATATCAAGATAGCAATCTTGAGCGTTTAAAATACCTAGTTTGCCCTTAAGTGAAGCATCCAACTTTTCATCTACAGCTCTATCAAATCTAGAGACAAAAACACTAATAACACCCCTTGTATCTTTACTTCCTCTACCACTTTTAAAAGCTTCACTACAACTTCTAGCCTGCTTTTTTGAGAAGATCAAAGTAGCATTTACAGGAATATTTTCTCTCATCAAAGCTTCCATTACTTCAAATCCAGATTCTGTAGCAGGGACCTTGATCATTACATTAGGAAGATTGATACTTTTAAAAAGCCTCTTTCCTTCCTCAATACTCTCACTTACCTTGTTCTCCAAAAAAGGATCAATTTCAAGACTAATATATCCATTATCCTTATTTTCTTCCCATAAAGGAAGCATAATCTCCCCGGCTTTTTTAATATCCTCTATTGCAAGATTTTCATAGATTGTTTTTGCATTATTTCCTTTTTGCTTCTCAATTGCTTCTTGATAAATTGGATTTTTTAATGCATTTGCAAATATCGCAGGATTACTTGTAGCACCATAAAAAAACTTTTTATCTAGCAAATCTTTAAAATCTTTTTGTAAAAATCCTCTCTCAATAAAATCACACCATAAACTAAAACCATTGTTCATTTTTTACCCTTAAAATATCAAAATACTAAAACTTGGCATTATTTTAGCAAAACCTAAACAAAAGTATTCTATAATCTAAGATTTATGTTCTCTAAGTAAAATAATAGGTATTAATGACAATGCATTTAGGTTTTTAAGGGTTTATTATGAAAAAAAGATCATTTATTTCTTTGGCATTAAGTTCGGTTTTTTTTGGAGGAGTTGCTTTAGCGACAGATATTTCTTTGGATCTTTCCACAGGGGAGTCAGAGACTACAAGCGGAAGACCTATTAGTTTTAAACATGCCTTTAAAAAAGATGGTACTACGGCTACAACTTCTAGTGATTTGAAAGAAAATACAGATTATTTTTGGAGCAGTAGTTCGGGTAAAACACTCTCTTTAGTTGAAAAATCTGAAGCTACTACAGCAGAGGGTGCCTCAAAGGCTAATACACCACTTGTAGCTACTGCTATTTTTGCAGCACCAGGAAATAATGATAGTCTTGTTTTAGAGAATTTTAACTACATTTCTGTTGCCAAAGATACAACGACAAAAGGTCAAAGCGATACCTATTTTGCAATTCTAAATGGTCCCAATCCCTATACTAGCTTTACTCTTAATGGAGCAAATATCTTTTCAGGATCTAATCTTTATATAGGGCCTATTGGTGGAACAAATAGCACAAGTAAAACAGGGGGTTTTGCAAGTGTTACGCTTAAGGGCACCATCAAAGTAGATGCAAATGCAGTGGATCAATCAGACTCAGGTAGTAGCGGGCAAAAAGAAGCAACTCTAAATTTCCAAAGTGAATACAATGATGCAACCTATAGCATTGATAGCGGTGCTATTATTGATCTTACTTCTATGGGAGGTCAAAAAAGCACAATAAATTTTAATCTTGGTGAGACAAAGGAGGGCACTAAAGCCACAGGTCAAAGTGTAGTGAATAAGGGTGAAATAAAAATCACCAATGCACTATCTAGGTATGATCAAGCAGAGAATGCAGGAGCTGTAAATGGAGTGGCAGGTGCTGAGAATAGTGAGAATGAAAAAAACAATATAAACTTTTTTATTGACCTAAACAATGAGGGCAAGATTACACTTGAGAATGCAACCCTAACTTTCAAAGATAGCGCTCTAAAAATTACAGACAAAGGGAGTGTGGGGACTATCAATATCACTGCAAAAGAAAATACAAAAGATAAATTAAGTAGTGAGGCTACTAATAATAAAAGCTCTTTTAATTTTGATAGCACAACTACAACCGCAAAGGCTTTTGAGATTGCTTCTCAAAGCATTAATATTACAGGAAAAGCACCTAGTGATGCAAGTAGTAGTACTGAAAACCAAGAACTTTTTGGCGCACAGCTCACAATTAAGGTTGATAATACAGGGATAAAAACAGATGGTGCAAAAGATTTAATCCTTACAGGAGCTAAAGATAAACTTACAAGCATCACTGTGGGAGCGAGTGCAAGTAGTGGAACTGTGAATGATAAAAATACAAGTTTGATCTTTGATGCAAAGACTGTGTCTTTAGATAATTATGCAAGTATTACTATCCAAAGTGGTGCAAAGTTAGACCTTAAAAAAATTGCAGGAACTGATAGAACCTACAACTCATCAGAAAATGCAGTAAGTTCGCAAAATGTTCAGAATGGAATTTTGGATTTTAACAATCAAGGAACCATTACTTTTAAAGGCGATGGAGTAAATACAAATATTTTAGATGCTTCTAATAAAAAGGTTGTGCTTGCAAATTATGCGACAACCAAAACAACCTGTAAGGTAGGTGATACAGATTGCTCTAGTATTTCTAGTGCAGATAATATCCCAAAAAATGCCACTCTAACCACAACTACAGAGGAAGAAGCAGGGGTAATGGTATTTAGCGGAGGAAAGACGCAAATTCAAGCAGAGGTAGCTTATAATTTTGGAGAGCTGAAGCTAAGCGATAATGCTACGCTGGATCTTTCACAAATTTCTGGAAGTCAAATTCTTTATAATGCAGGGGTTTTCACCTCTACAGGTGGGACAATTGATACAAGAACTACTCAAGAGAGTGATTCTAAAGATTATGATGGAATGAATAAAAATAAAAAAAGTGATGCAAAGACTGATAATACCAAAGCTCTAGTAATCACTGAGGCAAAAAAAGAAAAAATCAAAGATAATAAAAATAGTGGTGTAGATAAAGATGGTTCTAGCTTTTTGCCTGAAGGAGAGGTTTGGGCTGCAAATAAAAAGAATGAAACAAGAGCAGAATTTGTCGTAGATTCTGGTGCTACAGTAATTCGCTCCACAACTCTTACAAACAATGGCCTAACCACAATCCAAAATGGTGGAACTTTAAATCTTTATTGCGTAGGGACTGATTATTGTTATGATGGGAGATACTGGACAAAAGCAACCAAAGATGGAAGTGATGACAAGGAATATGTAAAGGCTCCAAATTTAGAAACTCAGCAACCAGCCTCGACTGGATCTGCTGGAACAGATGCTGATAAGTTTAAAGCTGTGCAGATTACTTTTACAAATGGAGAGAGTGGAACTTTGCGTCTATCAGGAGGAACGCTCAATACAATTGATACTTACAAATATCAAGATAAGGATGATAATTATAAAGATGTTACAAAAAATATTTATCACTCTTTAAAGATAGAAAAAGGAACACTTGAAGCAGCAGGAGGGGTAAATTCTCTCATTAAATCAGGGTTTGATGGGACAAATTCAGCACTAACTTTAGATAATGTTAATCTTGCAATTCGTGGAGATTCTAGATTGCTTATTACTTCACTAAAAGAAAATACTACAACACTAAATAATAATATTTATGATGTAACTTGGAAAGCAGGAAGTAATAATACCTTTACAATGTATTTGAGTGATGATGATTACACCAAAAATACTAGAGGTTTTTATATCCTAGGAACTGCTGATAGTAATGGGAACTATACAGGCGGGACAATTAACTTTGTAAAAAATGGTAGCAAGAGTATCTCAATGCCAGATTTTGTAATTGATCTAAGCAATCTAAGTGGCAAAAATACTATTTTACTCAATCAACAATATAACTTTCTTGTTGCAGGGAAAATCCTAAAAGATGGCTCTGAAGTTTCAAGTGCTAGTGATTTTACAATGAAAATCAACTTTGGCAAGGGTCCTGATACTTCAAGCAGTGGTGCAGATAAGCCTACAACAAGCGAAAAAGACTATGGAACTTATGATGAAACACTCTGTAAAACAGACCCTAAATTTTGTTTGAATGCAGGAAATACAAATGGTGATAAGGGTGGTAGTGCTTCGACAGGAGAGATTGTTATTGGTGGTATGCCAAACGCTAATGAGGGCGTTGTTGTAGTTGATGGGAGCTCGAAGTTAGATAATATTACAAATGGTTGGCCAAATGTTGGAAGTAAAGGTGTCTATTCAGACTTTGTAACTTTTAATAAGGTTTATCAAAAAGGAACAGGTACTTGTGATTTTAATACACTTGAGGGTTGTGCAATCATAGGCTTTAGCGCAGTAAAATCAAAGACTCTAGAAAAAGATGGTGTGAATGCGGTATTTCAAAGTATTAAGGATCGCTACAATCAATTACCAAATACAGAAAACATTGTAATTAAAAACACACTCACAGGAATCAATCAAATTGAAAATGCAAATCCTAATGTGGATAAAATTTTGCAAGGGATTGTGGATACAAGTGGGGTTGCTAGCTCAACTATTCTCTTGAACTTACAAAAGTTCCAATATACTGGAGATTTAAGTCTTGCACAACAAATTATTGATGATATCAACACGATTGATAACTCTTTTGATGCACTGAGTAATATCACCCAAGATAATTTAGAGTTAATTAGTCGTGTGAATTTTACTTCTACACTAAATACTGCTGCAAGATTGGCGCAAAACTCAAATCCTTATAGAGAAAGTGTAGAGTTTGCAAAGGCAATTAGAAGTTTAGAAAATAAAAAGTTTGCAGATATTAGCTCAAGTCTTTATAGTTATACAGATCGTTTTGATTATGATCACAATGCTTGGGCTATGGCAATAGGTGGATTTGGTGGTAAGTATAGTGGAGGCTATAATGCACTTGGAGGACTTTCTGCAGGCTATGATAGAATGTTTGGTCGTGTCCTTGTGGGTGGTTATGCAACTTATGCTTATGCACTTTCAAGTCTTAATAGCTTTAATAAGGATACAAGAGTAAAAACAGATAATAGCTCAAATAATCTTGAAATTGGTGCTTACATAAGAGCTTATGTAGATGCACACGAAATTGATGCAATTGTGAGTGAAACTTTTGGATTTAATAGCTTGGATCTTAAAAATACCCTTACTTCACAGACTATAAAATCAAGTAATTTCACTACAAATATTACTGCGCGCTATGGTTATGTCTTCCCTATTAATATCAATGAAGGTTTATATGTCAAACCTCTTGCAGGACTTACTTATATGTATCAATATAATTCAGAGGCTAATGGAAACACGGATGCAAGAATCAATATAAATTCTAGACATTCTAATATGATGACACTTTCTGCCTTTGTTGAAGTAAGAAAATATGTCGATGATAAAAAATATCTTTATATAATGCCAGGATTAGAGCAAGATCTTTTTGCAATTACAGGAAATTCTCAAGTCTATTTTGCAAGTAGTGCAAATAATGCCATAAGTTATAAGGTAGATAATATAGTGCGAACCTATCTTACTGTGATTGGTGGGGGAGAAATAGGAATCAGGGATAATATGGCAATTACCTTTGGTGTGGGTGCAAAAATATCTTGGGATAGGTATTTTATTAATGGAAATGTTGGATTTAAGTATAAATTTAATTCCAACTAAATATTTAAACCTTAAATATAGATTTATTTCTTAGGCCCTTAGGTCTTTAGTAATAAGGAAAAAGAGTGTTTGTAGATTGTGTGGATATTTTTATTTTTAGTGGTAAGGGCGGTGCTGGTGCAGTGTCCTTTAGGCGTGAGAAATTTGTCTTAAATGGTGGCCCTGATGGCGGAGATGGCGGAGATGGCGGAGATGTATATTTTGTCATTGATAATAATGCAGATACGCTTTCAAATTTTAGGGGGAAGAAGCACTATAGGGCACAGAATGGACAACCAGGGATGCCAAAAAATTGTTCAGGAAAAAGGGGTGAAGATTTAATCATCAAGGTTCCTGCAGGAACAGTTCTTTATGATGTCGATACAAATGAAGTAATTTATGATTTTACAAATCAAACCCAAAAGGTAAAAATTTTAAGTGGAGGTAAGGGAGGATTTGGTAATGCAAGATTTAAAAATTCAATCAACCAGCGCCCAACCTATGCGCAAAGTGGTCTAGCAGGAGAGCAAAGGCATATTAGATTAGAGCTTAAATTAATTGCTGATGTGGGGTTAGTTGGATATCCAAATGTTGGAAAATCTACACTCATTGCAACACTATCAAATGCAAAACCAGAGATTGCAAACTATGAATTTACTACTCTAATTCCAAATCTTGGAGTTGTGGATGCGGATGGTTATCAGTCTTTTGTGATAGCAGATATCCCAGGCATTATTGATGGAGCAAGTGAGGGAAGGGGTCTTGGAATAGAATTTTTAAGACATATCGAAAGAACTAAATTTTTACTTTTTGTAATTGATGTAACAAATTATCGCAACCCTTTTATGCAATATCAAAATCTCAAAAAAGAACTACAAAATTTTTCAAGCAGTCTCTATGAAAGAAATTTTGGAATTGTTTTAAGTAAGGTGGATAGCTTGGAAAATGAAGAAATATTAAAAGAATTTTTCCAAGAAGTAGGTTGTGAATATACAAAAAAAAGACTTTTTGATTGCTCTAGTGATTATGGTATTTTTATTCAAAAAGAAGATTCAAATAAACCCTGTTTTATTTTACCTATTGCATCAGTTACACATCTAAATCTTAAGACATTAAAACATCTTATTTTTGGGGCATTAAAAGGCTAACTTTTATTTAATATTTAAGGTGATGAGATGAAAGTTTTATTTATGGGAACCCCTCTTTTTGCAAAGATAATTTTAGAACAACTTCTTTTGGATTCTCAAAATTTTCAGGTGGTAGGACTTTTCTGCCAACCTGATAAACCATTTGGAAGAAAGCAAGAGCTAAAAGCCCCAGATACAAAAGAATTTTTAAGTCAAAACTATCCTAATATTCCCATATTTCAACCCTCAAACCTTAAAGAAGAATCCCTTCATCAAATCAAAGAATTAAATCCTGATGTGATTTTGGTGGTAGCATATGGAAAAATTTTGCCAAGAGAGTTTCTAAGTTTTAGATGTATAAACATCCACGCCTCCATATTACCACAATATCGTGGGGCAAGTCCTATTCAAGAAATGCTTTTAAATAATGATAAACTATGGGGTGTGAGTGCAATGCAGATGGAAGAGGGACTTGATAGTGGAGATATTTTAGGATTAAGTATTATTCCTAGTAATAACAATCAAGATCTTTCAAGTTTGAGTATTGAACTTGCAAATATTGGTGCAGATTTAGTAAAAGAAGTGTTAAATAATCTAAATAGGATTAAGCCTCTGGCGCAAAATCATGCTCAAGCAACCTATTGTAAAAAAATTAAAAAAGATGCAGGTAAAATAGAGTTTTTAAATGCAAGAGAGATTGTTTTAAAATATAGAGCATTTGGAACTTGGCCTAGTATTTTTTTAGAAAATGGATTGAAGCTTTTTGATGTTACATTAGGCGATGTGAGTAAGGAATATAAAAAGGGAGAAATTTTACAGATTCAAAAAGACTTTATAGAAATAGGCTGTCAAAAGGGGAGTATCAGGGTTGGTAGTTTGCAGGCTCCAAATAAGCAAAAAGTAAGTGCAAGTGCTTATGTGATAGGCAGGAGATTTAGTGTTGGGATGATTTTAGAGTAATGGAAATAGTTTTTTTTGATACCTTAGAATCCACACAGACTTTTTTATTACAAAAGCTTCAAGAAAATATTTGTGTTGTTGCTTTGAAACAGACAAATGGTATTGGAAGTCGTGGAAATACTTGGGAGGGTGTAGAAAGTGGGCTTTACTTTTCATTTTGCCTTTCTTGTGCTTCCTTGCCTAAAGACTTAAAAATACAAAGTGCCTCAATATTTTTTGGTTATCTATTTAAAGAGATTTTATGCGAAGAAGGTTTTGATATATGGCTTAAATGGCCTAATGATCTTTATTTTGGAGAATCTAAGATAGGTGGAGTTATTGTCAATTATAAACAAGATAAAGTTGTATGTGGGATAGGTTTAAATTTTAGAAGTAAAAAATTTGCAAATTTAGGCATAGAACTTGATAAAAAAAAACTTTTGAATAAATTTTTTGAAAAATTGAAAAATACTTTGGAATGGAAGCAAGTTTTTAGAAAATATAAGTTAGAATTTTATAGAAGTTCAAAGTTTAGTTTTCATCAGCAACAAAATCAATTGTCTTTGAGTAACGCGCAATTGCTAGAAGATGGTTCTATTTGTGTTGATGAAAAAATTTTTTATAGTTTAAGATGATGGAGTGAGATATGGGTGAGATTATTGCTGTAGCCAATCAAAAGGGAGGCGTTGGTAAAACAACAACCGCTGTAAATTTAGCCGCATCTCTAGCTTTAGCAGAGAAGAATGTTTTATTGATTGATTTTGATCCGCAGTCTAATGCTACTACCAGTCTTGGTTTTCGTCGTAGTGATATAGAGTTTGATATTTATCATGTTTTAATGGGAAGTAAAAAGCTATCTCAGATCATCCGAGAGACTGAAATGCCTCATATGCATCTAGCTCCTTCTAATATTGGTTTAGTGGGACTTGAAAAAGAATATTATGATAAAAAGACAAGTGGTAGAGAACTCTTACTTAAAAAGGGTATTCAGGAAATACAAGAACTTTATGATTTTATTATTATTGATTCTCCTCCTGCACTAGGGCCCCTAACAATCAATGCTTTAAGTGCAGCAGATTCTGTGATTATTCCAATACAATGTGAGTTTTTTGCACTTGAGGGCTTAGCACAACTTTTAAGCACAGTAAAGCTTTTACAAGAATGTATCAACCCAAAATTAAAAATAAAAGGATTTTTACCAACCATGTATTCCACCCAAAATAACCTTTCAAAACAAGTTTTTGCAGACTTGTCTCAGCATTTCAATACAAAGCTTTTTAAAAATATTAACAATGGTGAGAGCAGTTATGTAATCATTCCAAGAAGTGTTAAACTTGCAGAATCACCAAGCTTTGGAAAGCCTATCTTACTTTATGATGTAAAATCAAATGGTAGCATTGCTTATCAAAATTTAGCCCAATCTATTTTGTGTGGTGCATAATGGCAAAAAAATCTTTAGGTAGGGGGCTGGATGCAATTTTAGGTGATGTGGAACAGGCCTATAAAAATAATATGAGTGATCATAAGGACTTGATTGTTGAATTAGATATCAATCTTATTAAAACAAATCCTTATCAACCTAGAAAAACTTTTCAAGAAGATGGTATCAGAGAATTATCACAATCCATATTAGAACACGGGTTGTTGCAACCTATCATTGTGTATCTAGATGAGAATAAAGAATATGTTTTAATTGCTGGTGAGCGTAGATTGCGTGCAAGTAAAATGGCACAGAAAAAGACTATTAAGGCAATTATTGCAGAGATTGATCTAGCCAAACTTAGAGAGTTGGCACTGATTGAAAATATTCAACGAGAAGATTTAAATCCTATTGATTTAGCAAAATCTTATCAAGAGTTATTGCAGGACTATGGAATCACACACGAAGAGCTTGCACAAAAGATAAAAAAATCAAGAACACAAATTACAAATACTCTAAGATTATTAGCCCTTTTGCCAGAGATTCAAAAAGCTCTAGTAGAAGAAAAGATTTCTCAAGGCCATGCAAAAGTTCTTGTAGGACTTAATGCTGAGAATCAAAAATTGATGTTAGATTCTATTTTAGGGCAAAAGCTAAGTGTCAGAGATACAGAGAAAATGTCTCAGAATTTAAAAGCCAATATAAAAAATCCCACTATTAATAAAAAAGAAAAAAGTGATCTTAAACTTCAAAAATTGCAAGAAATTTTGATTGATAAAAATTTTAATGCAAAGATACAAAACAATAAAATTTTAATAAGTTTTGAAAGACAAGAGGAGATAGAATCTCTGCTTTTGTTTTTTCAAAAATAAGCTTAGATTAAGATTTTTTTGTTAGAATCTAGGCATCTTAGCATTTAGGAGAAGGTAATGTCTGTAGAAGCAGAACTTAGTTTGCGTCTTATGGCATTGGTTTTTGTGGTCTTTTTGGCAACTTTATATTTGCTGAATATTTGGCTTTTTAAACCGATGGTTTTATATATGGAAAAGCGTGACAAATCTATTAATGATGATGTCCAAGAAATTAGGAATAGTGCAGATGAAGTGGAGCTCATTACAAAAGAGATAAATGAGATTTTAAATCAAGCACGGATTGAGGCAAAGCAAATGTTAGATAAGGCTTCAAATGATGCCAAGGTTGTTTGTGAAGCCAAAATAGCAAGATATAGATCTGAAAATCAAGCAAAACTTGAAGAGTTTCGTAACAAACTTCAAGCACAAAAGCAAGATTTAAAAAATTCTTTATTACAAGATAGGGCTATTTTTCAAGATGCCTTACAAACAAAACTACAAACAATCTAAGGAGTGGGGGAATGAAGATTATTATAAGTTTTTTTCTACTTTTTTCTACTTTAGTATTTGCAACAGCTGTAGATCTTAGTCAAACAGATATGCTTGAAAGGACAATCAATTTTGTAATTTTTATTGCTATTTTGTGGTATTTTTTTGCAGCTAAAGCAAAAGATTTTTTTGCTTCAAGAAGAGAAAAAATTGCAGAGCGTCTCTCTGAAGTTCAGGAAAGATTAAAGGTAGCAAAGAATGATAAAGAGCACGCATTAAGAAAGTTGGAAGAAGCCAGAGAAAAGGCAAATGAGATTCTTGAAGTAGCCAAAAAAGAGGCTTATGTGATTGCTCAAAAGATTGAAGAACAATCTAGTATTGATATTGAGACGATGAGAAAAAACACAGAGGTGTTGATGGAATTTGAGCAGAGGAAGATGCAAAAAGAAGTGGTAGAGGAAGTTTTACACGAAGTATTCTCTCAAAATCAACTCAATACTGCTGAATACATTAATATCCTTGAAAGAAAGGTAGTGTGATGTTAAATACGATAGCAAAGAGATACGCAAAGGCTGTGCTAGGTGTTTTGGATTCTAAGGAGTTAGAAACTTTGTTACAAAAACTTGAAATTATCCTATTTGCTCTAAAGGAAGCAAAGTTTCTTGATATGATGGAATCCCCTTATATTGATTTTAAGACTAAACAAAAGATTTTATTTGATATTGCCAAAGTAGATGAGGAAAAAATCCAAAATTTACTAAGTCTGATTTTAGAAAATAAGCGTATAAGAGTTTTACCCTATCTTTATGAAGAACTACAATACTTCCTAAATGAGAAAAATAAGACTTATCAGGGTGTTATTTATGCTAAGGAGATGTTAGATTCAGAGTCTGTGGCTAAAATTCAAAATAAGCTTGCAAAGCATCTTAATGTTACACTGGAGTTGAGTTGTCAAGAACTTCAAAGAGATGAAATCTCTCTAGTGGTTCAAGGATTGGGTGTGGAGATATCTTTTTCTAATCAGAGATTTTTAGAAGGCTTAAAGTCTCATATTTTAAAGGCAATTTAAATTCGTTATATAAAGGAGAGAGAAGTGGTAAAGTTAAAACCAGAAGAGATTAGTAATATAATTAAAGAAAGAATTGAAAATTTTGATATTGAGGTAGATATTGCACAAACGGGCAAGGTTATAGCTTATGCAGATGGTGTTGCAAAGGTTTATGGCATTAAAGATGTTATGTCCTATGAGATGGTAGAGTTTGAAACAGGTGACAAGGGATTGGCATCAAACCTAGAAGAAGGTAGTGTTGGTGTTATCGTTTTGGGATCTGGAAAAGATATTAAAGAGGGAGTTTCGGTTAAAAGACTTGGTAAGCTAATGAAGGTCCCTGTTGGAGATGGTGTAGTTGGTCGTGTAATTAATGTTTTAGGAGAGCCAATTGATGGAAAGGGTGCAATTGATGCAAAGGAATATCGCTTTGTAGAGCAGAAGGCTCCAGGGATTATGGAGAGAAAGTCTGTCCACGAACCTTTACAAACAGGATTAAAAGCTGTGGATGCTCTTGTTCCTATTGGAAGAGGACAAAGGGAATTAATCATTGGTGATAGACAAACAGGTAAAACTACAGTAGCAGTGGATACAATTATTAATCAAAAAGGTCAAGATGTTATTTGTATTTATGTTGCAATTGGTCAAAAAGAATCTACAGTAGCTCAAGTTGTTAGAAAGCTTGAAGAGCACGGGGCAATGGAATATACTGTTGTAGTTAATGCATCAGCTTCAGATTCTGCTGCGATGCAATTTTTAGCACCTTATACAGGGGTAACTATTGGGGAGTATTTTAGAGATAATGCAAGACATGCTTTAATTGTATATGATGATTTAACTAAGCATGCTGTGGCATATCGTGAAATGTCCTTAATCTTAAGAAGACCACCAGGTCGTGAAGCATTCCCAGGAGATGTATTTTATTTACACTCAAGACTTTTAGAAAGAGCTGCAAAAGTTAGTGATGCAAAAGGAGCAGGATCTCTTACAGCACTACCTATTATTGAGACACAAGCAGGAGATGTGTCTGCCTATATTCCTACAAATGTAATTTCTATTACAGATGGACAAATCTTTTTGGAGACGGATTTATTTTTCTCAGGTATTAGACCCGCTATCAATGTAGGTCTTTCTGTATCGCGTGTTGGTGGTGCAGCACAGATTAAAGCAACAAAGCAGGTAGCAGGTACTTTAAGGCTTGATTTGGCTCAATATAGAGAGTTGCAAGCCTTTGCACAGTTTGCATCAGATCTTGATGAAACAAGTAGAAAACAGCTTGATCGTGGGCAAAGAATGGTTGAAATATTAAAGCAAGAACCTTACTCTCCATTGCCAATTGAAAAACAAGTTGTAATTATTTATGCTGGTTCAAAAGGATTTTTAGATGATATCGCAGTGGATAAGGTTGTAGCCTTTGAAAAAGGACTTTATAGTTTTATAGAATCCAAAAAACCAGAGATTTTTGAGAATATTCGCAATAAAAAGGCACTGGATTCTGAAATTGAGTCTTCCTTGCAGGCTGTGATTGAAGAATTTAAAGTGAGTTTTGGTAATTAAAAATGGGAAATAATTTAAAAGAAATCCGTAAAAAGATTACGAGTGTTCAGAATACACAAAAGACAACTCGGGCAATGAAACTAGTTTCAACTTCAAAGCTCAAGAAAGCCGAAGAAATGGCAAGACAATCTAGGCTGTATGCACAAAAGCTTAATGAAGTTTTTGATGATTTAGTTTCTAAGATTCATTCAAGAGGACTAGATAGTATCAATTCAAAGTATTTTTTAAAGTCAAAAGACAGAAAAGTAAAGGTAATTGATATTATCGTAGTTACATCAGATAAAGGACTTTGTGGTGGATTTAACGCAGTAACCATTAAAGAGGCAATGCGACTTAAGGCACACTACCAGTCTCAAGGAATTGAAGTTAGGATTCGAGGCATTGGCAAGAAAGGGATTGCATATTTTACTTTTAATAATGTTGAAGTTTTGGATAAGGTAGTGGGACTTTCTGCATCTCCAAGTTATGAAGCGGCTTCACAATTTATTTTTAATGTTGTGGAAGATTTTTTAGAAGATAGAACGGATGAGATTATTATTTTGCATAATGGATTTAAAAATATGCTTTCTCAAGAATTAAAGTCTCGTGCTGTTTTACCTTTAAATCTTGATGTCTATAAAAAAGAAGTAGAAAATGTAAATCTATCAATTGAGCCAGATGATGAGGAGGATAAAGTTTTAGAAGATTTAGCAAAGAAATATTTTGAGTTCAATATGTATTATGCATTGATTGATTCATTGGCTGCTGAACATAGCGCTAGAATGCAGGCAATGGATGCTGCGACAAATAATGCTGGAGAACTTGTAAAGAATTTGACTATTTCTTATAATAAGGCAAGGCAAGAGGCGATTACTACAGAGCTTGTAGAAATTAATGCTGGTGTAGAGGCGATGAAATAAAAATACAGGAGTAAAAATATGAAAGGAAAAATTACACAAGTTATAGGTCCAGTTATTGATGTGGATTTTGATGGTTATTTACCAGCAATTAATGAAGCATTAGATGTTAAGTATAGCGTAGAGGGTGAAGAAAAAAATCTCGTTTTAGAAGTTGCAGCCCATTTGGGTGATAATCGTGTGAGAACGATTGCAATGGATATGACAGAAGGCCTCACGCGTGGGCAAGAAGTTGTAGCTAGAGGCAAGATGATTGAAGTACCTGTTGGAGAGCAAGTGCTTGGTAGAATTTTCAATGTAGTTGGAGAAGTGGTTGATGGTGGAGAGCCTCTTAAAGATGTTCAAACTTGGCCAATTCATAGAGAAGCTCCAAATTTTGAGAGTCAATCCACAAAAACGGAAATGTTTGAGACAGGGATTAAGGTGATAGATCTTCTTGCTCCATATTCAAAAGGTGGTAAGGTTGGTTTATTTGGGGGAGCAGGTGTTGGAAAAACAGTTGTGATTATGGAATTAATCCATAATGTTGCCTATAAGCACAGTGGCTATTCTGTATTTGCTGGAGTAGGCGAGAGAACAAGAGAGGGAAATGATTTATATCATGAAATGAAAGAAGGAGGAGTTTTAGATAAAGTTGCTCTATGCTATGGTCAAATGAATGAGCCACCGGGGGCAAGAAATAGAATCGCTTTTACAGGTCTTACAATGGCGGAGTATTTTAGAGATGAAAAGGGACTTGATGTTTTGATGTTTATTGATAATATTTTTAGATATGCTCAATCTGGTGCTGAAATGTCTGCACTTTTAGGAAGAATACCATCAGCAGTAGGTTACCAACCTACTCTTGCGAGTGAGATGGGAAGACTGCAAGAGAGAATCACTTCGACAAAGAAAGGTTCTATCACTTCTGTTCAAGCTGTTTATGTTCCCGCAGATGATCTTACAGACCCAGCTCCTGCTTCTGTTTTCTCGCATCTTGATGCAAAGACTGTTTTAAATAGAAAGATTGCAGAAAAGGGAATTTATCCTGCAGTGGATCCTTTAGATTCTAATTCAAGAATCTTGGATCCTCAAATTGTTGGTGAAGAGCATTATAAAGTTGCAACAAGTATTCAACAAATTTTGCAAAAATACAAAGATTTGCAAGATATCATTGCAATTTTGGGTATGGATGAATTATCAGAAGAAGATAAGAAAGTTGTTGAGAGAGCAAGAAAAATTGAGAAATTTCTTTCACAACCATTTTTTGTTGCAGAAGTATTTACAGGGAGTCCTGGAAAATATGTTACTCTTGAAGAAACTCTTGAGGGCTTTAAGGGTATTTTAGAAGGAAAATATGATCATATCCCTGAAAATGCATTTTATATGGTTGGAAATATTCAAGAGGCTGTTGAGAAAGCAGAAAAAATGAAAAGCGCCTAAGGAAAATAAATGGATACTTTGATGGTGAGTATTATTACTCCTTATGGGAAAATTTTTGATGGTATGGTGACTTCTATGACACTTCCAGGTTTTGATGGAGAGTTTGGTGTTGTAGAGGGTCATAGTGATTTACTCTCTTTGTTAAAGACAGGAACAATAGAAATTGTTAGGGGGGATCAAAGAGATTTAGTGGCAATTAACTGGGGTTATGCAAAGATTCAATCAAATCAAGTTGATGTCTTGGTGGATAATGCTGTTTTAATAAGTGAAAATAAAGGCGATATTAACTTAGCAATTCAAAATGCAAAAAAACTCCTAGAAGAGTCAAGCAATGATAAAATTGCAATCTCAAGCGTTGTTTCTAGGATTGATAAATATAGCTCAGTTAAAGGAATGTGATGTTAAGTTTAGAGGGTTTTATTCATAATAGCAGCCTTATTTCGCTTTTGGTTTTATTGTGGCTTTCAATTTACTTTATAGTAACTTTTTGGATATTTTTCTATAAGTTTTTTTTACTTAAAACAGCATTTAATAAAGAAAAAGATTCTTTGGATGCAATTTTGACAGGTAAAGCAATGACACCAAGCGATTCTCTTTTTCAAAAAATTACTAAAAAACCATCAAAAGAACTTTTGTTGGTTTGGAGATCTCAGGTTCAAAAGAGAATTTCAACAGGGTTGGTGGTATTGAGTATTATTTCTTCTACTGCACCTTTTATTGGTTTATTTGGAACTGTTGTTGAAATTTTAGATGCATTTGGGAGACTTGGAAGTGGTGGTCAGGTTGCATTTGATGTGATTGCCCCTGTGATTTCTCAGGCACTTATTGCTACTGCAGCCGGGATTTTGGTTGCAATTCCTGCATATTCTTTCTTTTTGATGCTAAAAAGAAAGGCTTATGATATTAGTGTGTTTGTTCAAATGCAAATTGATATTCTCTCGACAGAAAAAAGGACAGCAATAGATAAGGGAGTAAATATTGGACAATAATTTAATAGATTGGGAAGAAAAACCAGAATTAAATATCACTCCTTTGGTTGATATAATGCTGGTTTTATTGGCTATCTTAATGGTAACTACACCGGCAGTTGTTTATAAAGAGGACATCAGTTTACCTAAGGGTTCAAAAGCTTCAAAGGTATCTCAGGATGATAAACTAGAGATTCGTATGGATATTAATAAGAAGATTTATATCAAGGATGAAGTATATGACTACAATGCCTTTCCTGATAGTTTTAATCTTTTGGCAAATCAGTATTCAAAGACAATCAATGTATATATCCGTGCAGATAAGCAACTGGCTTACCAAGATGTTATTTATCTTCTCAAAAGCATCAAAGAGGCAGGTTTTTCTAAGGTTTCTTTGGTAACAACAAATTAATGAAAAAAAAGAGTTTTTTTTATTTAACAGGAAGCTTTTCTTTTTTACTATATTTAGCAGTGGTATTTGCAATTTTTGGAATTATTAACCTAAAAAAAGCAGATAAATTTATTATTAAAGCAGATACACAGTTTGAGCAGACCTTACCAATAGAGGCTCTTGTGATTGATGAACCTGTAGTAAAAATTCCTAAAGCTGAAGTGCAACCTGAAGTGGAAAATGAAAATAATGAAGAAGAGTTGCAACTTCCTGGATTAAAAGATCTTTTTTCTGGTATTCCTGATTGGAGTAAGGATATTGAAAAGCAAAAGGAAGAACAAGAAAAGAGAAAGCAAGAAGCACAAAGAAGGGCTTATGAAGAAAAAAAGAGATACCAAGAAATGCTTAGACAGCAACAAGAAAGCATTAAGAATTTACAAACAAGCATACAAAGTACAAATCGAGCTTTAGAAAATATTAATGCTAGTATAGATATTAAGACAGAAATACCTCCAAATCAAGATAAGGGAATCCATGATGAATGGGTAGAAAAAATCTACAAGATTTTATATGAAAACTGGGATTTTTCTTTCTATCAAAAGACAATAATTAGTGTGTTGATTACTATTACAGATAATGGAGATTTTTCCTATAAAATTTTAAGATATTCACAATATGATGAGTATAATCAAAAAATAAAAGCTGTATTAGAAAAGCTAAAGGGTGTAAAAATGCCACCATATCCTCATAAAAAATTTATAAATGTAGAGGTAAATTTTAGATCAAAGGCTCAAGATGAATAAAATATTTTCAGTATTATTATTGGTTATTTGTGTTGCTTTTGGTGCAGACGCCACGATTGATTTAGTAAAGACTATTCAAAAAATTCCAACAATTCAGGTTACTTACTTTGATAATAAAAATGCTGAGCAAGCTTTAAAAGTCTATAAAATATTATTAGGTGATTTAAATATAAGTGGTCATTTTTCTGTACAAGAGGGAAAAAAAGGGAAAATAAAACCAAACTATATGGAATTTTTAGGAAATAAAATTGACCTATTAGTTAATATTGAAGCACAGCGCAATGATGAAGGTTTTAAGATTATTGTAAAACTTTTTGATATTAATGCGCAAAACTTAATACTGGATAAAGCATATATGATTGATGATGAGAAACTTTATCCTTTTGTAGCACATAAGATTGCAATTGACATTAATGATTATATAAAAGCACCTTCTATTGATTGGATGAGAAGATATGTGGTTTTATCTACCTATGTAGGACCCGGTAGGACAAATATTATGATTAGTGATTATACCTTAACCTACAAAAAGGTGATTATTAATGATGGATTGAATATATTCCCAAAATGGGCAAATAAAGAGCAGACAGAGATTTATTACACAAAGTTTGTCAATAATATGCCTACGATTATAAAATATAATGTTTATACAGGTGTGAGCACTGAGATAGAAAAAAGTAGTGGAATGGCGGTTGTATCAGATGTGAGCCAAGATTCAAATAAATTGCTTTTAACCTTAGCGCCTATGGGAGATCCAGATATTTTCCTATTTGACACTCAAACTAAACAAAAAACACAACTTACAAAGTATAGAGGGATAGATGTTTCAGGGAGCTTTGTTGAAAATGATGGCGCAATTATCTTTGTATCAGATCGACTAGGATACCCAAATGTCTTTTATAAGAGTTTAGAAGATGGTGCGCCAGTAGAGCAGGTTGTGTATCATGGAAGAAATAATAGTTCGGTTTCTTCTCACAAAGATTATGTAGTGTACTCTAGCCGAGAAACAAGTAATGATTTTGGTCCCAATACTTTTAACCTATATCTAATCTCTACTAAGAATGATTTTATTAGAAGATTAACAGCAAATGGAATTAATCAATTACCAAGATTCTCTTCTGATGGTGGTAGTATTATGTTTGTTAAGAATCAGACAAACCAAAGTGCTTTGGGGATTATTAGGCTAGATTATAATAAAACCTTTTTATTTCCTTTGGAAAATATTTACATACAATCCTTTGATTGGTAACTTATTGACTTATTTAGCTTATTTAAATACAATCTATAGTACTTCGAATTCTTAGAAAGGGCTTAATTTGAAAAAATTTTTTTTACCTCTTTGTATGGTTATCTTATTTCTTGGTTGTGCAAATAAAGCTATTATAAGTGATGATAATGCATTAGTTGATGAGGAGACCATCCGGCCGAATATGGTTGAAGCTCCAGAGGAGACTCCTGAGCCTAAAAAAATGTTAGAAGATGGCAGTATTATAGGAAGTGTACTTTTTGATTTTGACAAATTTGATATTAGGGCAGATATGCAAGCAGTTCTTGAGAGTAGTGTGAGTTTAATTGAAGAAAATCCTGATATGAAAGTTCTTATCGAGGGAAATACGGATGAATTTGGGAGTGATGAGTATAACTTTGCACTGGGAAATAGAAGAGCTTTAGCAGTGAAGACTGCTCTAATTACAAGAGGTATTGATAAGGCTGATATAGATGTTGTTTCACTTGGAAAGACAAAACCAGTTTGCGTGGAAAAGACTGTAGAATGCTATCAAAAAAATAGGAGAGGAGATATTAGGCTATTAAAAAGATAGTCAATAGATATCTATGATAAAGAAAAGATTTTTTTTTCTATTAGTTTTTTTTGCGACATTTTTGAGTGCTGAGCCTTCGGCTTTTGAGTTGCAGAGTGGTGCGACAAAAAATGATATTAGTAATCTGCAATCCAGTAGTAAAAATTTACAGGGTATTGCTACTGATTTACAAAATCGATTAAATAGTGTTGAGCAAGCTCAAGAAGGTTTGAAGACACTTGTTGAGGGACAGAATCTAAAGATTAAAAGAATGACAGATTCTTTTATAGTCCTTCAGAATGCAGTTAGTGGTATGCAAAATCAGCTTGAAAATATGGAAGAGAAAGCAAAAGATCGCTCACAGGATATTGAGGCATTGAGAGCACAACTAGAAGCTCAGCAAGAAGAAATAAAAAAGATACAATATTCTATCCAAGAAATTAATCGGGTAATGACAGAAAATAACAATAGTATCATTCAACAATTAACTTTAATGTCCCAATTTTTGGAAAAAAATCAAAAAGAAGTTTCTGCACCCCTAACAACACCAATACCAGAGCAAGAGGAGATAAAAAAGGAACAACCACCATTGCCTGCTAAAAGCAATAAAGAAAAATTTGCCGAAGCAAAGGCTTTGGTACAGAAAAAAGACTATGATAAATCAGAGGATATTCTTAACTATCTTATCAAAGAAAATTATAAGAGCGCAGAGTGTTATTATATGCTTGGAGATATTGCCTATCGTAAAAAGAATTATAAAAGCGCAGTGGATCTTTACAAAAAAAGTGCCACAATTGATGAGAAGGCTTCTTATATGCCTATTTTATTGTGGAGGACAGCATGGTCTTTTAAATATTTAAAGGATGATAAAAATCATCAAGGCTTCCTTGATTTGCTTGCAAGGATGTATCCAGAGAGTGAGCAAGGAAAAAAAGCAATAGAAATAAAAAACAAAACCAATAAAAAGGAAGAAAGTGAACAGAATAAAGCATAATAAAATGGTATCTATTCAATATAGTGTGAAGGATAAGCAAACAGGTGATGTGATTGACACAAATCTAGAGAGTCAGCCTTTAAAGTTTTTAGTAGGTGGCGGACAGATTATCCCAGGTTTAGAGAATGCGCTACTTGATAAAAATAAAGGAGAAACTTTAGAAATTGAAGTAGCTCCAGAGGATGCTTATGGAATTTATCAGGTTGATTTTTTGCAAGAAGTACCAAGGGAACAGTTTGAAGGAATTGATCTTGTGAATGGAATGACGCTATTTGGTCAAGGTGATAATGGAGAGAGTGTTCAGGTGACTGTAAAAGATTTTAATGATAAGGTTGTAATGATTGATTATAATCATCCACTTGCAGGAAAGACATTGGTTTTTGATGTAACGATTTTAGATGTTTATGATCCTACAGAACAAGAATTACTTGGTGCATCAAATTCGCATGGGGGATGTGGTTGTGGAAGTGGCTGTGGTTGTCACTAGGGTTGATTTAATTAAAACTATTTTAAGCTGATTTTATTTTAAAAATGTTTTCCAAAATTAATACCATTTTAAGTGTTAATTTTGGTTAAGATATTTCTTAAAGATATTAGCATCTTAAAGCTTTTTTTGCTTGTGATGACAAGTTCTTATTTGTGTGGTTTTGATGTTAAGTTGATCTTAATCTATTTAATAATTTTATTCCAGTTTTCTCATTTTCAGCAGTCTATATAAGCTTAATTACAGATAATTTCAGTGGCTGTTGCAAGCTTCGATTTTATAATCTTATTATGGTTTTATGACTAATTATTTTTTTTAGTTTAAGAGTGGAAAATATTTTAGATATTCTAGTTTTTTGATTAATTCTATTTTTACATTAAAGATTTTGAATTTTATTAAATTTGCTAGAATAATAAAAAAATCTTAAGGTTAAAGTGAAGATATGCAAAGAGAAGAGACTCAAAAGTTAATTCACTGCTTTGAATATTTAAAAAAACACTGTTTGGATATTTTTGATGCACTAAATGTGATGCTTGAGGTACTATTACTTTGGCGCAAAGATTCTAGTATTTTTAGTCTTAATCCAAAAGTTTTTAAGCGTGTGGCAGAAGATTTTTTTATCTATCATCATATCAACCAGCCTCTTTTGATTAATGATAATATCAAATCTAGTCGTATAAAAAAAATATTGATGGGCACAACTTTAACTTTAGATGTCATAGAAAAGTTTTTTTATGTTATTACCCAGCAAAAAACACTAAATAAGCTTTATTATTACTCTACCCCCCTACAGATTAACCGACTTTTAGTAGGACTGCTTGATGTCCAAGAAAATGAGGAAGTCTATAATCCTTGTTATGGTGTTGGTAGTATTTTTTTAAGTCTTGCAAAACTGCAACCAAAAGCCAGAATTTTTGGAGAAGAGCTTGATTTTAAACTTGCGCATATTGCAATCTTGATTACAAAGATTTGTGACATGGATTCTAAAAATTTATTTATAAATGATTTGTTAAAAAATCCCCAATTTATAACAGATAAGGGGATAAAAAAATTTGATAAAGTGTTATGTAATCCTCCGATGTATGCTTATATGGGATTAGAATATCTAAAAAAAGATGTTAGATTTTCTCAGATGGGGGCATTGGCAAAGCACTATTCTGAATTAATTTTCCTTACGCATTCTTTGGTACATATAAAAAAGAGAGGCGTCTTTATTGTAAGGAATCAAGTTTTACAAAAGTCTTATTCTGAGGCAAAAATAAGACAAAGACTTCTAGAGGATAGGGTTATTGAAGCAATTATTGAGTTACCAAAAAATATTCTTCCATTCCAAAATCATGATTTATCAATTATAGTTTTAGCTCCAAATAGCGAAAATATTTTACATATTAATGCAAATAATGATTTTTTTTATGCAAAAGAAGGGAAATATAATTGTTTAAGAAATTTAGATTATTTGCTTGATATTTTTAAAAATAAAAAGATAGGTAATTATTCTCAATTAACCCATGTTAAAGATGTTAGATATGATGATTTGAGTGTAGGCACTTATGTAAATCCCAATATGGATGATTCTGGTAATACTATAGAGAAAGCAGGGTTTGAAGTTATTAGAGGACAAAGAGTCTATGGAAGTAAAGAAGATGAAGAGATTTCCTATTTTGATATAGGAATTGCTGATTTTAGCACCCTTGGTTTTACTAAAAAATTTGAAAATCTAAAAACTAGAGGTAATCCAAAAAAGATCAAAAAGTATGCATTGAAAAGTTATGATATTTTACTCTCCTTGAGAGGTAGTATGCCAAAAATTACAATCCTTGAAAAAATCAATTTTGCGTGCGTTGCAAATACAGGGGTTGTTGTTTTGCGCCATAAGGATATCAAAAAAAACCTAGCCCTTTATTGTTATTTTTTTACAAAACAGGGGCAAGAGAAGTTGCGGAGTATTTATGAGAAAAGCTCAAAAGAGAGTTTAAATATAGAATTATTACTTCGGTTGGTTTTGCCTCATAACTATGAGATTTTTTATGAGAGGTTTTTTGAAAAAATTTTGGAACTTTCTCAAGATTTAGAAAGGCTTGAAAAAAGAATATTGGAATTAAGGAATAGTTAATGAATATAATAGAATCTAAAATAAGAGATGTCTGTGCAGATGATAGTGTTACTGTAGTGATGCCATCTAATCTTTATGAATGTACTTTAGAAGAAGATGTGTTTGTAGGACCTTTTGTAGAGATACAAAAAGATGTCGTTGTTGGAGCACGCACAAGAATCCAAAGTCATAGCTTTATTTGCTCTTTGGTCACAATAGGAAAAGATTGTTTTATTGGACATGGAGTAAAGTTTATTAATGATACTTTTAAAGATGGGGTTTTGGCAAAAGATCCTACTTATTTTAAAAAAACATTTGTGGGGAATAGAGTTCTGATTGGGACAAATGCTACAATATTACCTGTAAAGATTTGTGATGATGTAGTAGTTGGTGCAGGTAGTGTTGTGACAAGAGATATTGTTACTCCTGGTTTTTACGCGGGGAATCCTGCAAGAAAAATTAAAGAGTTGAAAAAATAAGATACAATAAGGAAGTTCTAATTCTATATCTTGTAGAGGTCCTTTAGATGAGGAAATTTGATTTAAAAACATGGATTTTTCCCAGTCTATGTTTTTTGTTTTTTTTATATGGTATGACTTTTGTGTTAATTTATACTTATAGCCAAAGTTTTGGCAGTTCTTTGATTGCAGAAAAAAAGCCCCGTGGCGAGATAGATCCTGAGGCCATAAAAAAAGAAATAATGAAGTTGAAACTTAATTAAAAAAGTAGTGAAAAAGACGATGTTATGGAATATAGTTTAGTTAGGAGAAAGCAAGATGATTAGCCCAGTTGGAAATAAGGCTGGTCTTGTTGGTGCTTTAGAAAAACAAGATAAGCGAATAAAAAATCAAGAGGTTAATGCTACTCAAAAAAGAGAAGATAAGGTGGCAGTGATTAAGCAAGCCATCAAAAATGGAACCTATAAAATCGATTTACAGATTACTTCAGAAAAAATGGCACTAAATTTGCTTAACTTATAAAAATCCTAGATTTAGGTTAGATTATAAGTTAAGAGGTAGGGATGTTGCATAATTATTTAAGGGGAGCTGTAAGCGACCTAGAAGCTCTCATAGAACTTACTCGCTTAGATATGCAAGATATTAAAGAAGCAAACCATGAAAAGCTATTTGAGCGTAATCTCCAAAAACAGCCTTTGATTGTTTCCTTTGAAAACAAAAAAAATATGGCACAACAAGAAATTTTAAGCTTAAAAAATAGTTGTCCCCAAGTTGAATTAAGTGAATTGCTTGATGGAGAGGCTAGTGAGCTTTTGGGTTCTATGAAGGAGAAACTGCAAGAATTAAAGGAAATAAATACTGGGTATGCCCGTATGGTCTTTGCAGTTTCGGAGTTTTATTCCTCTTTAATGCAAAGACTTGTGCCTCATGAAGTTTCAGGATATGGTAGTCCTAGGACCATCCAGAGTACATTTTTGAAGATAGAGGCATAGAAGATGGGTGGAATCTTATCTTCGCTTAACACTTCTTATACAGGACTTCAAGCTAACCAATTGATGGTAGATGTCACTGGAAATAATATATCAAATGCAAGTGATGAGTTTTATAGTCGTCAAAGGGTTATTTCTTCCCCAGAAAAGCCAATCATTCAGGGTAATAATGTTTCTTATGGTAGGGGTGTTGATGTTCAATCAGTCCAAAGAATCCATAATGAATTTGTTTTTGAACGCTATGCTAGAGCTGCACAAGATTTTAATTTTGCAGATACGGAGTTTAATTTTTTAAGAGAAACCTCTTCAATGTTTCCTGATGTAGATGGTGTTGGAATTTATAATGATATGAAGGAGTATTTTAATGCTTGGAAAGATATAGCAAAAAATCCAAAAGATCCTGCACAGAAGCAAGTTTTGGTAGAAAAAGCTAAGATCTTTATAAATAATTTACATGATACAAGACAAAAGCTTGTTACACTTCAAATGAAAGCTTCAGAAGACTTAGAAGTGAGGGTAAAAGAAATTAATGAAATTGGTGCGCAGATTGCACAGATTAATCGCGAAATTAAGGAAATGGAGAATAAGCATATCCAAAAAAGAGCCAATACTTTAAGAGACAGAAGAGATCAACTAGAGTTTAATCTTAGGGAACTTATTGGAGCCAATGTATTTAAAAATAATCTTGTAACTCAAGAGAAAGTAAGTCCAGATTCTGCAGATTTTGATGATGAATATGTCTTAAATATAGGCAAGGGGCTAAATATCGTGGATGGAGGAAACTTTCACCCAATTGTGCTAGAAAAAAATAATAATGCAAATAATTTAAATCGCGTGTATATACAGGGCTATGATTTTAAAAATTTTGAAATTACTGATAAATTGACTACAGGAAAAGTTGGTGCTTTGATAGATCTTTATAATGATGGTCATGATGGAACCAAAGTAGGGAAGCTTCAAGCCTATATCAATGCATTGGATAGTTTTGCAAAAGGTTTTATTGAGGCAAATAATTCTATTTATGCACAAAGTGCAAGCAATGGTATTCAAAGTAATAGACTTAGTCTATCTCAAAATGAGGCCTTTAGGGATACTCTTTATAATGTAAAGAATGGTAGTTTTGATCTGATTGTTTATAATACTGATGGCAAGGAAATGGTAAAAAAGACAATCTTTATCAACAATACAACAACAATGAGAGATATTGTTAAACAAATCAACGCGAATGTAGATGATAATAAAGACAATAATTCCCAAAATGATTTTGATGATTATTATAAGGCATTTTTTGATGATGCAACAAAACAGCTTATAATACAACCAAAAAAGCCATCAGATGGACTTTTTGTTTCTTTAAGAGATAATGGTACAAATTTTACAGGAGCTTTGGGAATTAACTCCTTATTTCTTGGAAATGATGCAAGAACCATACAGCTTGATTATAGGTATCAAAAGAGTCCAACAGAAATAAGGTCTTGGTTAGCACCCGTTGCTGGAAATTTTGAAGTTGCAAATATGATGCAGCAATTGCAGTATGATGATATTGAATTTTATGATAAAAAATCAGATATAAAAAAGATGAAACTAAGTGAGTATTATCAGCTTGTTGCAGGAAATATTGCAACTCAAGCACAAAGTGCTCAAACTTCTTTGGATACAAAAAAGGCTGTTTTAGAGACTACAAAAAAAGAGCATCTTGCGATTTCTCAAGTAAGTATTGATGAAGAGATGGTCAATCTAATCAAGTTTCAGGGGGGATATGCAGCAAATGCTAAAGTGATTACAACAATTGATAAAATGATTGATACACTTTTGAGCATTAAACAATAAGTTGGGTTTTTAAAAAACAATCATTGATATTCAAAAATCATTTTTTAGAGGGTGTTTTTGAGAGATATTTTAGAAGCATATTATCATAATAGAAATCAAAATGAAGATTTTAGCACCCCAGATCCACTAATAGTTGTAAGAAGATATGTTACACATCCTTGTTTTGAACTCATTGCACTTGCCTGTGCTTTATTTTCTTATGGTAGAGCAGACAGTATTGTGAAATTTCTCCAAAAGTTGGATTTCAATCTTTTACAAACAGATCTTGCAACAATTAAAAAAGCTAATTTTCCAAAATATCGTTTTCAAAGTAGTCAAGATATAAAGGAATTTTTCTGTATTTTATTTAAGGTTCATCAGAGTGGGGGCATAAAAAGTATTATGATAGAGGGGTATAAAAAGGATGGAATTTTTGGTGCAATTAATGCAGGAATTGATAAGCTTTATGGGGAGTGGGATTGTTTGCAAAACTCCAAGGGAATGAAACATCTGCTCTCAACCCCAATTCCTTTAGACACACTTAATTCCTCACCTAAAAAGCGCTGGAATCTATTTTTGAGATGGATGGTAAGAAAAGATTTAATTGACTTTGGATTATGGGAGGAGATTCCAACAAGAGATTTAATTTTACCTCTTGATACCCACATTTTTAGTATTTGTAAAAAATTAAAGTTATCACGAGGCAATACCCCTAATTTAAAGTTTGCAGTTTCTGCCACCCAATCTCTTAAGAAGTTTGATTCAAACGACCCTGTAAAATATGATTTTGCACTTTATAGAATTGGGCAAGAAAAGCAACAATTTTAGGTATTTTTACTTTTTTTTAATATAATGGCTAGGAATTTTTTATAAAAAAGGAAAGATGTATGGCAAGAAGGTGTTTTTTTACAGGTAAAGGCCCTATGGTTGGGAATAATGTAAGTCACGCAAATAATAAAACAAAAAAGAGATCATTACCTAATTTAAGAAGAGTTCGTGTTAAATTAGAAGATGGCACTTCAATGCGTATCAAGGTTGCAGCTTCCACTTTGCGCACAATGAAAAAGCGTTCTTGAAGATTTTTGTAGTTTAATCTCAAGAGTTGGGTGTGAAAAATCTGCCTAATATTTTAACCACTGTCCGAATTTTATCATCCATACTTTTATTAATTGTTCTTATCAATGGCGCAGATCTAGGCATACAAAATCCTTGTATCTATGCCTTTTTGATTTTTGTTATTGCTTCTATTACAGATTTTTTTGATGGTTTTTTAGCAAGAAGATATCATCTAGTTTCTGTATTTGGAGAAGTATTTGATCCATTAGCTGATAAGATGCTTATTTTGGCTGCTTTTGTTGGGCTTTTGGTAATGCAAGGTGCAAACCCTTGGGCTGTATTTTTAATTCTAAGTAGAGAGTTTTTTATTACAGGACTAAGAGTTGTTGTAGCAAGTACAAAACAGAGTGTAAAAGCCAGCTTTTTAGGCAAGTTTAAAACTGTTTTGCAAGTCGTTGCGATCTCTTTTTTACTTTTAGATTTAGAGGGAGGAATGGTTTTATTGTGGATTGCTACAATAGTTACGCTTTATTCTGGTTTGGATTACGCGTTACGCTATTATAAGAGTGTTAAGTAGTGCATTTATTATCTGCTTTTTTGATTCTTTCGTTCTTGGTATTTTTTCACGAATTGGGGCATTTTCTCATAGCAAGAGTGTTTGGAGTTCGTGTTGAGGTATTTAGTATTGGTTTTGGGACTAAAATTTTAAGTAAAAAAATTGGAAATACTCTATATGCCTTATCACTAATTCCCCTAGGGGGTTATGTTAAGCTTAAGGGACAGAATGATTTAGATACAAGGAGGGAGCAAAGTGAAGATAATGATAGCTATAGCACTAAGCCTCCTTTTGTTAAGATTCTAATTTTGTTTGCAGGGCCTTTATTTAATTTTATTCTTGCATTTATTTTATTTGTTTGTGTAGCAAAAATTGGGTTTAACACATATTTACCTATTATTGGAGAAGTAAAAAAAGATATGCCTGCATTTGAGGCAGGAATTTTAAAAGGAGATAGAGTAATTGAGGCTAATTCTAAAAAAATAAATACTTGGAATGACTTAAGTCAGATGGTATCAAAAGGGGAATTGCTTCATCTTAAGATTCTCCGTGATGACAGAATATTGGAGTTTGATATTTTGCCAAGTATGCAAGAGAGCGTTAATATTTTTAATGAGAAGATTAATAAGGGCTTAATTGGGATTCTCCCAAAAAATGAAATAGGAATTGTTAGGTTCGATTTTTTAGACTCTCTAATTTATGGTTATGAGCAAGTTTTCCAATCCAGCAAAATGATTTTATTGGGGGTACAAAAATTAATTGTTGGCATTGTTCCTCTCAAGGAGGTGGGTGGTCCCATAATGATAGTAGATAGGATTGCCCAAGCAAGTCAAGAGGGGTTTGTATTATTGTTGTTGTGGGTGGGACTTATTTCTGTCAATCTTGGCATCTTAAACTTGTTCCCTATTCCAGCGTTGGATGGAGGACAAATAATTTTTAATCTTTATGAAATGATTACAAGAAAAAAGATTGGTGAAAAGATGAAGTATTATCTTACCTTGACAGGATGGCTTATTTTGCTTTCACTCATGTTTTTGGGACTAAGAAATGATATTATGAGGTTAATAAACCCTTGAAACCCCTTAGTGTTAGTATTTTAAATGCACAAATACAATCTTTGATTGAGAGTACTTTTGTTGAAGTATTGGTAGAAGGAGAGGTGAGTAATCTCACTAAACATAGTAGTGGGCATTACTATTTTAGTATTAAAGATGAGAATTCTTCTATCCGCTGTGTAATGTTTAGAGGCAATGTCTCTAAATTGAAATTTGATTTACAAAATAATCAAAAAATTTTGCTTAAAGGGGCCGTTAGCGTTTATGTCCCTAGAGGGGAATATCAGGTTGTTTGTTCTAGTATTGAGCCAAGTGGGTATGGAGATCTTCATTTTGCATTTGAACAACTAAAACAAAAGCTTCAAGAAAGAGGATTTTTTGATTCTCGATTTAAAAAACAATTACCAAAATTTCCAAAAAAAATTGCATTGATTACTTCAAAAACAGGTGCTGCATTGCAGGATATGCTCCATGTTGCACAAAGTAGATGGAATCTAGTAAAACTTGTCAATATTAATACTTTAGTACAAGGGGATGGAGCAAAAGAAAGCATTGTTCAAAGTATTAAAATAGCTGATAGTTTTTTTGGGACTAGCGAAGCATTTGATGTTATCGTTCTTGCAAGAGGAGGGGGTAGTTTAGAGGATTTGTGGGCCTTTAATGAAGAAGTGGTTGCACAAGCTATTTTTGATGCAAATACTCCTATTGTTTCTGCCATAGGACATGAAATTGATTATGTGATTAGTGATTTTGTTGCAGATTTGAGAGTACCCACTCCATCTGCAGCAATGGAAAAAGTTTTACCAGATAAAAACACATGGTTCTTAAACCTTGATTCAATACACAATGATCTTTTATCTCAAGTGCAGAAATTTTTTGTTCCTTTCCAAAAACAACTTCAAGATTATCTCTTTTTTCTCAATCAATATAAATTTGAAAATAAGTTTCAAAATAATAAAAAAGTGCTTGAGGAATTGCATAAAATGATTTCTTTAAAGATGGAAAATATTTTAGTAAAAAAGAATACTCAATTGCTACAGGACTATTTAGATAATGCTATCAAATCTTTTTTATTTAAAAAAGATTTGATTTATAAGGAAGCTAAAGCAAAGCTTGAGGGTAAAAATCTTGATAACTTATGTCGTAATGGGTATGCACAGATTATCTATCAGGATAAAGTAGTGCCCTTAAATAAACTAAAGCAAAATGATCTGATTGAAATTGTTAGCACAGATACGCAAGTGGATGCAATTGTACAAAGAGTAAAAACAAACTCTTAATCAAATCCTTTAATACCAAGTTGGGATTATTGTGCAGTCAAACTTATTGCTTCACCAAACCTTTAGGTCTGTTTTTGTTGTTTCATAAAGTGTTTTGGAGCTACCATCAATAGTGTATTTGACAGCAAATCCGTATTTTACCTTAGCATTTCCATTTCTTGATAAAGACACACTTTTATAAGCTTCTCTTGTGATTGGCAAACTTCCAATCCCAGAACTAGATCGTGGGGCTAAAGATTTATTGACCTCAATTTCAGAAATGAGATTTCCATTTACATAAAGTGCTACTGTTGTAATTGTAATAAAGGTATTTGTAGAATTACTTATACTGACTCCAACAGCTCCTTGACTTAGAGAAAAGGCACTGCTAGCAAGAGTTATTTGCTTGTTCTGAACTCTCATTGCAGGGATTTGAACCTTGGAGAATACAAAACGAGCAGGAACATCACCCATATTGTTTTCAATATACATATCAGCACCATAATTCATTAAAAGTGCAATCATTGCTTTATCATTGCGACCTACAGCATAGTGCAGGGGAGTATTACCACGAATACTATCTTTGATATTTGGTTTAGCACCTGCTTTAAGAAGTGCTTGAGCAAACTTTTGATTCCCAAACTGTACAACTTTGTGAAGAGGAGTTTCACCATGGCATATTTTATTTACATCTGCTCCACGATTAATTAGTAGATAAAGAATTTCTACATTATTTTTTCTAGAAGCATCATAGATTGGAGTACTGCCTCTCAAAACTGCATTGACATTTGCACCCAAATCAATACCTTTTCTTACATCTGTGTAATTATTACTAAAGAGTAGAGAATCATATTGATTGGCAAGAACCAAATAGGGAAAAAGAAAGAAGAATAGCAATTTTTTCATATAAAAAACTCCTTTTTGAGGTGAAGCTTAGCAAGAGTTTGTATTTTTTTGTAAATCTCATCAAAATTAGCACTATAGATTCTGTGATTCATGATACTTGTCACAAAATTAGTATCGCCATTATATCGAGGTAGCAAATGGAGGTGCAAATGTTCTGGTATTCCAGCTCCACCCTCTTTTTTAATATTCATTCCCATATTAATTCCTTCTGCTCCAAAATCATAAAGCATAGAAATAGCCCTTTGAGCAACCTTGTAAAGATGTAGCCAAATTTCGGATTCAAGATTTTTAGGATCATCGGTATGATAATGGGGAATAAGAAGTATATGCCCTGTGATATAGGGGTAAAGATTCATTACACCATAACATTTTTCATCACGATAAAATACATAGTTTTTTGTATCATCTTCTGGATTTTTAGAAATACTACAAAAGACACACTCATCAGATTTTTTATGAAGATATTCATTCCTCCAAGGTGCATATATTCTTTCCATATTATTTTCCTAAATAAAGTTTGGCGCATCATTTGCAAAAAGCAATAAATCACCTTTGTATGTTGAAGTAAGCAAAATATTCTCTAGCTGACTTTTATCTTTTAAAACAATTTTTTGAGGTTTATTGATATATTGTGAAAGTATTTTTGAATTAAGATCTCCCGTGATAATTACTAGATCAAAAACAGAATCTATGGTCTTGGCAAGTTGGATGTTTCGTTCATTATTACTTTCCACAAGTCCAGGTGTGATAATAACCTTTCTACCATTATGTAAGCTAGAAAGCCTAATTGCTTCTAGCATACCTTTGAGGTTTCCATTAAAGCTATCATCAAGAATAATCTTACCCCCAGCTATTATTTTTTGAAGCCTATGAGGAATGGGTTGCATAGTAGCAACAACTTTTTGGATAGATTCTATCTTGACTCCAAGTTCATAGGCCAACATTATTGCTGCACTAAGATTAGAAATATTAAAGGTTCCTAGAATTGTTGTTTCAAACTTGTGATAAATCCCCTTAATTTCAAGCTCAAAAGATGTATTTTCTAGAGTCGATTGGATATTTTTAATATTTTTTGGATAGGTAGAAAGAAGATTTCTTGATTCTTGTGCAAGATCTTGAGGAAGCGTATTTTCTTTATAAAAGAAGGCTTTTTTTAATCTTTTACTTTTTAAAAGTTCAAATTTTGTTTCAAGAATATTTTGAGTATTCTTAAAGTATTCTAAATGTTGCTCACCAATCTCTCCAATAACCGCATATTGATGATTTAACAAAGTAGCAATTTCAGCGATATCTCCCTTTTGTCTTGCCCCAGCCTCTGCGATATAAATTTCTATATCTTCTTTTAAATTTGAATTAATATCACTTACAATTCCTTTTATTGTATTGATACTTCTAGGTGTGGCATAGACATTATACTTGCTAGAGAGAATCTGATTTAAAAAATTTTTTATACTTGTTTTACCAAAGCTACCTGTAATAGCAATAATCTGCAATTGCTTAAGCTTTCCTAATTTTAGTTTTGCAAGTTTATAGAAGCGATTGAATAAAATCCATTCATATAAGTTTGAGCTTAGGATACTAAAGGGTAGAGTTAAGATAAAAGAGCAGAAAAAAAACCAAGAATGGTTAAAAAATATAAAGAGTGTTTGGTGCAGGATTAAAAATAATGTGAGAATAATAAAGAATCTAGTTACGCGCTGGGTAAAATTTAGTTTTTTATCCAATTTTAAATACCAGAGTATTAGAAATGGAACATAAAGCAAAATCAATAGGGCGCAAAAAATACCCAGAGCAATGATGGATTTGCTAATGACAACTCCCATAAATAGTGCAAGTGGCAAAAAGAAAAAAGAAATATGCCAAGTCCACTTATGGTGTTTAGTAAATACTCTATAAAGACTATAGTTATACCACTGTAAGTTTGTTATAAGATAAAAACTCAGCGAAAAAATAAAAATCCAGCTGACAATAGATTCAAGGAGCATCAAATAGTTCATAAATTACTTCCTTAAGATAGAGAAATCTTTAAAATCTCTTCTAGAGACAACTGAAGTTTTTATATCTTCCACAATTGCATTTTGAGGACCAATTCTTAGTAAGGATATAAAAGACTCTAAAATTTCAAATTCCCCATTTGCATAAATCTCTACACTAAAATCCTCAAGATTTTCCACACTTCCCTTAATTCCAAGATCTTCTGCTTTATTTTTGACAAATTTTCTATATCCCACTCCCTGGACAACACCATATACAAGAATATGCATCGTTTGCTTCATAAAAAAACCCTTACAAAAAAGTCTATCAATCTCCCCTCCCTGTTCTAAAAAGAAGTAATGATCCCCTTTAAGTTCAAAGAATCGACTATTTTTTATAAGTTTTGAAATTTTCTTTCCAGAATCTAAGCTTGTTGCCTTGTCATTTATACCCCAAAAGATGGTAGCCTTTTTGCTAAATTTTGCAAAAATCTCACTAAAATCTTCATCAACTACATTCTTAAAGGTTTGATACATTCCTTCATTAAGGTTGTTTGCATCTTGACTACGTAAGAAATTAGTGCCAAATTTGATAGGTAGTTTTTTGAGGAATTTTGCAAATAAGATTTTTAATTTTATTTTTAGAGGTTTGGGTTCTAAAATACCTGCAGTGCTCAGTAAAATGACATCTTTTTCTAGAAGCACTGCTACCTTGCCACCAAAACTATGTCCAACAATTACACTTGGATAGAGTTCAAGGCTGGAGAAAAAAAATTCAAGAATTTTTGCATAGTCTTTTGTGAAGAGTGGCTTGTCATTAAAACTCCTCCCAAAACCAGGTAAATCAATATAGAAATGATTAAAATTTCTAAAGTGTGCTTTAAAAGCAATTTGCATAATTTCTTTGTTGCTTCCCCAGCCATGCAAAAAAACTATATTTTCACTGGCCTTATTATCAATATAATCATAGGCAATCTCAAAGTGGTTTTCTTGGTAAAAAATAGTTTTCTTTGCCATTTAAAATCCTGTTTAAATCCTATTTTGCTTTTTGAATCTTTTTAATATACTGATAATCAATAGGGATGGTTTTCTTTCTAGGTAGATTTTCATAAAGCTCAGTAATTGCTCTATTAAAGTCTTTAAAAAGGTAGTTTGCCATACTTCCTGGAATGGGATTGATTTCATTAAGAAATACTTCTCCATCTATAACAAAGAAGTCACAGCGTATTAAAGCCCCTTCAAAACAGTTTTCATAAATTTTCTTAAAGCTTTCTCTCATTTTTTCAGCAATTGCTTGTGGAATATCCGCATCTTCTGTTTTTTCATCCCTTGAAAAATCAAGATATTTATTTTCAAAATTCAAGAAATCTTTTTTCTTTGGTTCCTCGATTATAGAAAAAACAAAATCTTTGGCTTTGTATCCTGCAAGATTATATTCTTTTACGCCCTCAACAAATGGTTCAAGAATCACCTCTTTATCATACTCAAAAGCACAATCTAATGCATAGTTAAATTCTTTTAAATCTCTAACAATATTTACGCCTATAGAGCTTCCTAATCGAGAAGGTTTGACAATAAGCGGAAGCTGAAGTGAGGTTTCTCTTTTACTTTTCTCTTCTAATATCTCAAATGGTAACATAGGAACACCTCTAGATTGTGCAAAAAGTTTTGTGTAATGTTTGTTAAAACTCAAGACACTTGCTTCCATTCTAGGACCAATAAATGGAATCTGATAAAAATCAAGCAAGGAGGCAATTGTTCCATCTTCTCCATCTGCCCCGTGGATAAGGTTAATAATAAGATCTATTTCTAGATATTTTTTGCTAAAGAAAGAAGTTTTAAAAAACCCCCGATTATCTACACCTAAGTGACTACATTTTATGTATTCTGTTGATGTAAAAAAACCTGCGTGCATAGCTTCTGATTCTATTTCATAAAAATTGTGATTTTTATCTAGAAAAATAAAAGAAATATTTTTAAAATTTAAAACTTTTTTTAAGGTGATTGCACTTACGATACTTATCTCATGTTCCCAGCTTACTCCACCAAACAAAATACCAATACGCATTACATTTCCTTTCATTAGTTTATTAACCTTCTTTTAGAATGAAAAGCTTAGCAAAAAAATGCCAAAGAATTTATGAATCAGCAGATTCTATATGGGGTTTATTTAAAATTAATTCTAATAAAATAAATCCCTCTTGTAGCTGTAATTAGGTAATTTTAATCAGTTGGGTATAAAAACAATTATTTTATAGCTATGCCATAATTCTAATTAATGGCTTAAATTTTAGCACTGACAATATCTATAAAAAGAAAGTCTAATAAGACAATGGATTTATTGCATTGAGAAGACCAAACATCTTTGCTTAATGTCTTTATACAGTCCTTAGATATAAGTGATGTCTAACCATTTATTTTATTACTTTTTATGTAAAAATTAATAACTTGGTTAGTTCTAAAGAGATAGTATTAGGATATCTTAGTCAACTTGACAAAAAAATACAAGGTCCAAGACTTAAATGGATTTTGGATAACAGAGGTATGGTTGATTTCTGATTTTACTTTTTAAAACTTAAAATATTAAATGTAAGTGAAGAGCTTAGATAAAAAATTAGTAAAATGAGAGACTAATAGATATAAAGGAAATGTGAGTTAAAAGAATGCAAAAAGATTTACTACAAAAAAGAGGAGCTGTTGTTTGGATATGTGGGCTTGCTGGGAGTGGAAAAAGCACTATTGCAAGAGCATTGCAGCAGATTTTTTTACAAAAAAAAGATAATGTTATTTATTTGGATGGTGATGAGTTAAGAGATATATTAGGGTACTTTAATTATGATAAGAATTCAAGGATACAAATGGCTAAAAAAAGGGCTTTAATGGCAAATTTCTTAGCCAATCAGGGTATGATTGTTCTTGTTTCTACAATTTCTCTTTTTAATGAGGTATATGACTTTAATCGTCAATTGTTTAGTAACTATAATGAAATTTTTGTGGATTGCGAACTAGAGGAATTAAAAAGAAGGGATCAAAAAGGGTTGTATTCTGGTTCTCAAAATAAAAAAATCCAAAATGTTGTTGGAATTGATATCCAATATGATTACCCAAAAGCTGATCTGATAGTGGTTAATAATACTCCTGAAGATTTGGACAATAATATTCAAACAATAATGCAATTTTTATTGCAAAAGAACAGTAGTGTTTTTAACTGATGTATAAATTCAGATTTTTTATAAGGAAGGCAAAAAGTTTTTACAGATTAGTTAGGGGCGGGCATTGGACAACTATTTCTTCTAAAATCTTGATAATAAAATACTTAATAACTAGTACAAATTATTTTCCATTGCGTAAGAAATATCAATACTTCCTGCTTGGTGGCCATGGTATGGGGTTGGCATCTTTGAGTTTTTATCTTGAAAAAATTAAAGCAAAACCAAAGTGGATTTTTAAGGGTGAGGTAATTCCTTTTTTTTGTTTTTATAATGATTTTTATGGGGTGGTTTTAGATCGGGAAATAAAAAACAAAGTTGCAAATTATATTTTGCGGAGCTTGACTTTAAAGGTTCCATTTTATCAGATTATAAAAGATCCTATTAGTATTATTAGAAGCTGTGTTAACGTAGCCTGCTTTCAACATATTTCTATGGTGCACTCAAAAGATGATATGAAAGGGTTATTTTTCCGCGTTTTACTTGATATCCCCCATCTAATGTTTCACTTTGCTTCAATGAGGAATAGTGTAAAACACTTAATTTTAGATGTAACTTATCTTACTCAAGATTCAATTGGACAGGATAATTTGCAAAATACGCTCAATGATTTTGCAGATCGTTTGGGCTATAAAAAAATAAATGTTTTAGAAAAAAAATCTATTTTTAAAGGAGCAACATTTCTTAGAGCCTTTCCCCATTTCTTTGAAGTAGAACAGCGGTGTTTTGTATTGACTGAAGAGAGTCGTATTGGAAAATCTAAAGAGATGGATGCGGGAACTTTTGTTGAGAAAAAATTTAAAGTTTTAAATAAGAGATATCCTTGTGTTAAAACAATAATTGTTCCTGGGTATGAAGAGTTTCCGCTACAAATTTTAAGGTTAGATTATCAAGAGGTAGGAGAGGGAGTATTGTTTGAGGTAGAGAAAAAAGCTAGAGAATACATTGATTATGTGCTTACATCATTGCAAAAACATAAGACTTTAATTTTAAATGAAGAGGAAATCATAGGGTTATTAACTTCTCCAGACTGTAAAGATTTTGGCTTGAAAGTAGCACAAAAAATTCACCAAGAATGTTTTTATATCCGAAAAGAAAGACCAGATTTATTAGATACATTTAGCTACTCTAAGAGATTCCTAAGTTCTTTTGGTATTGATTTATGTAGAGAATGTAATGATTAAAATATTAAATGATTAGGTTTTTGGCATAAAACATTTAATGTGCCTATCCTCTATAGGCAAAGTGACTTTATTGTGTTAGAATGAAAAAATAGTAAATTAGTTTCGGACAAAAATGGTGAAAAGAGTAAAAAGCTTTGTTAGGTTATTTCGTGGTGGTCATTGGGGAACTATTTTCTCTAAGATATGGCCAATGCGATATTTATTAACTTTTGTTAATTGCTTATTGCTTAGAGAATCTTATAAATATCTTCTTCTTGGTGGGCATGGTATGGGGCTTGCTTCTACCATTTTTTATCTTGAAAAAATTGGTGCCAAGCCTAAACAAATCTTTTGGTATGAAATCATCCCTCCTTTTTATTTTTATAAGAGTTTTGATGGTTTAGTTTTTGATAAGGATGTGCAAAATAAGGTTGCAAACAGAGTTATTTCTCGACTGACACTAAGGGTTCCTTGTTATCAAATTATAAGAGATCCTATTAGCGTAATTAAAAGTTGTGTTAATGCATCTTGTTTTCATCGTATTTCTGTTATAAATACAAAAGATGATATGGCAAGCCTTTTAATTGAGATATTAAGTAAGACACCACATCTAATGTTTCACTTTGCTTCAATGAGGAATAGTGTAAAACACTTAATTTTAGATGTAACTTATCTTACTCAAGATTCAATTGGACAGGATAATTTGCAAAATACGCTCAATGATTTTGCAGATCGTTTGGGCTATAAACACATTGAATTATCAAAGAGTATATCTGTTTTGAAGGGAACAACATTTCCTAGAGCCTTTCCTCATTTTTTTCAATTTCAAAATAAAAGCTTTGTTTTAACTATGGAAGGTAGGGATAATGGAAGTAAAGAAATGGATAAGGATACTTTTGTTGAGAAAAAATTTAAAGTTTTAAATAAGAGATATCCTTGTGTTAAAACAATAATTGTTCCTGGGTATGAAGAGTTTCCGCTACAAATTTTAAGGTTAGATTATCAAGAGGTAGGAGAGGGAGTATTGTTTGAGGTAGAGAAAAAAGCTAGAGAATACATTGATTATGTGCTTACATCATTGCAAAAACATAAGACTTTAATTTTAAATGAAGAGGAAATCATAGGGTTATTAACTTCTCCAGACTGTAAAGATTTTGGCTTGAAAGTAGCACAAAAAATTCACCAAGAATGTTTTTATATCCGAAAAGAAAGACCAGATTTATTAGATACATTTAGCTACTCTAAGAGATTCCTAAGTTCTTTTGGTATTGATTTAAACAGGGGATAGAATGCAAATAGTAAAGCAAATCCTAAGAAAGAAATTTGGAAGAAATTGGTTTAAGGTATTGTCTGATAATGCTTCTCTGCAGTATTTGATTAGTTATACAAATCTCATGCCATTTAAAAAACGATATGCATATATTTTACTTGGAGGTCATGGGTTGGGATTACAGGCCTTCATGTCTTATTTGGATATGATGGGGGCAAAACCAAGAGAAATTTTTGCATATGATTTAATATATCCTTTTGTTTTTCATGAAAATTTTGATGGGATTGTTATAGAGAAAACATTGAATAATAGCTTTGTTAGACAAGTTTTAAGTACATTGAAATTTAGAGTTCCGGTATATCAGATTGTAAGAGATCCTATTAGTGTGGTCAAGTCCTGCTACAACGTTGAGTTGCTACACTCCTTTTCTACTACTCAAATGCAAGAGAATAGAGAAAAAATATTAATTCATGTAATAAGGGATTTATCCTATCTGATGTTTTGTTTTACCTCTATGCAAAAGAGTGTTCAGCATATTACTTCAGATATAACTTATCTTACTCAAGATTCAATTGGACAGGATAATTTGCAAAATACGCTCAATGATTTTGCAGATCGTTTTGGCTATAAACACATTGAATTATCAAAAGAAAAATCTGTTCTTAAGGGAACAGCATTTCCAAGAGCCTTTCCATATATTTTTGAAGTTAATGGTAATGAGTTTGGTTTATTTATTGAGGGGAGAGAGAAAAGACACTGTGAAATAGATATGCTTTTTGATAAACGTTCTATTTTTAAAGACAGGGACTATAAGATTCAAAAAATAAAAGATTTAAGTGTAAGAGGATATGAGAATTATCCTGTATATCTTGCAAAACTAAATCATGAAAAAGGCGAGGTTGTAGCTAATCTTAATGATGTTGAATTAAAAGCAAAAGAGGTTCTTGATTATATTTTAGAGGTTTTGGAAGAACATCAACAATTGATGTTAAATGAGGAGCAAATTTTAGAGATATTATTTGAGGAGAAATTTAGACATATTTCTAAAGATATTGCTTTAAAAATACATGGAGAGTTGGAGTGTTTAAGAAAAGATAGAATGGATATCTTAAAAACTTTTAAATACACAGAGAGATTCTTACATTTTTTTAATCTTGATATAGAAAGGAATTAAATGAAACAAGGCGATTTTACACAAGTGGCACAGTATTATCACAATAGGCCTGCTTATAGCACAATGTTACTTCAGAAACTGTTGTGTTGTATAAAAGATGGTAAAAAAGATACAGAGGACTTAAGAGTCATAGAAGTAGGTGCAGGAACTGGCAAATTAACACAATTGCTAATAGATCATGGCTTATGTGTTACAGCTATAGAACCCAATGATAATATGCGCTCAGAGGGATGTAAAAATGTCCAGGGGCCTCTTGTAAGGTGGCAGAAGGGAAGCGGAGAAAACACTGGGGTGGAAAATAGTGTTGCGGATTGGGTAATAATGGCTAGTTCGTTTCACTGGACAGATCCACAATTATCTTTACCAGAATTTTCAAGAATTTTAAAGCCAGAAGGGTATTTTACTGCTATTTGGAATCCAAGAAATATAGTATCTGGATCTATTTTTGATGAAATAGAGCAAGAGATCAAACGCATTGTTCCAGAGTTAAACCGTGTAAGCAGTGGAGGTCAAAATGTAAAGAAATGGGAGGAGATATTAGTCTCTACAGGAAATTTTAAAGACTGTTTTTTTATGGAATGTGATTATATGGAGATAATGGATAAAGACAGGTATCTTGGTGCTTGGCATTCTGTAAATGATATACAGGCTCAAGCAGGAGAGGAGAGATGGAAAGAGATTATGGCCATGATAGAGAAAAAAATCAGTCATCTTGATCTAATAGAAATTCCATATAAGATTCGAGCTTGGACTGTAAAAAACGATAAATAGGGGATAATAATGAAAAAAATTGTGGAGAAAAAATGGGATTATACAAGTCATGCAAAGTTTTATGAGTATAGACCAAATTATGCACCAAGTGCAATTGCTATGCTTACTGAATATGTAAAATATCATTGTAAGAAACAACAGATAAAAGTAGCTGACATAGGGGCTGGGACAGGTAATTTAAGTCTTATGTTGCTTGAAAATGGCTGTCAGGTTGTGGGAGTTGAGCCAAATGATGCAATGCGGGAGATAGGTATTGAGAGGACTAAAGCAAAAAGTGAAAATATTACATGGGTTCGTGCTACGGGTATTGAAACAACCTTAGACTCTGAAAGTTTTGATTGGGTAAGTTTTGGAAGTAGCTTTAATGTAATGGATAGACATCTTGCATTACTTGAGACTTATAGAATTTTAAGAGATGAGGGCATCTTTTCTTGTATGTGGAATCATAGAGATCTAGAGGATCCCATCCAAAAACTCGTAGAAGAGATAATTTTATCTTTTATCCCACATTATACGCGTGGAGTAAGAAGAGAAGAGCAACGCAGTATTATTGAAGAACATCAGCATCTTTTTGGTGATATTTTATTTATTGAACAAGACTTTTCTTTTCATCAAACACTAGAAAATTATATATCAGCATGGAAGAGTGTAAAAAATCCTTATTGGGATTTGCAAACAGAAGAGGGGAGAGCTTTATTTGAGAAAATCACTCAAAAGATGACAAAAGAACTTCCCAGTGAGTTTGATATTAAATATACAACAAGATGTTGGAGTGCAAAGAAAATAAAAAATGGGAAATAATCAGATATCTTTTGAAACCAAGGCAAGGAATTTACAAAAGCTAATTCCACTTCTAAAAAATGCAGAAATTTTACCTCTATTGATTTTGGAGGTTAAAGAAGTTTTTGAAGCCAAAACAATTGAAAAAATACAGAGTGTCTTTAAGGATCAAAAAGTTATTATCAGGAGTTCTTCATTTTCTGAAGATTGTAAGGAAAATTCCAATGCAGGTGCATTTTTAAGTCTTATAAATATTGAAAGTAATGATACTAAAGCCCTATTATCCGCATTGCATGAAGTAGCAGATAGGCTTGATGCTAAAGATGAAATTTTAATTCAGCCAATGCTAGAAGAGATCACTCAATGTGGTGTGGCTTTCAGTGTGGATAAAGATAATCTTTCGCCTTATTTTTGCATTCAATATGATGAGAGTGGTTCAAATAGTTCTGTAACTGATGGCAGTTCTACTCAGCTTTTAACTCTTACGCATTTTCGTGATGCTCCACTTCCCTCTGATAAAAAATTAAGACAGATTATTGTATTGCTATTAGAACTAGAAGAAATTTTTAATTATAAAGCTTTAGATATTGAGTTTGCTTATTCTAAGAATGATGATGAGGAAAAACTCTTTTTATTGCAAGTAAGACCTTTGGTAGTAGCAAAGAAGCAAGATTTTTCCTCTCTTATCACTCAAAAGATGCTAACAAGACTGGCTAAAAGATTTAATTCATTGCAGTTTTGTCATAGTGATGTTTTGGGTTCAAAGACTATTTTTGGGGTAATGCCTGACTGGAATCCAGCAGAAATTATAGGACTTAGGCCAAAAAGATTGGCGTTGAGTCTCTATAAGGAGATTGTTACTGATAATATTTGGGCATACCAGAGAGATAACTACGGCTATAGAAAATTAAGATCGCATCCTTTGATGCATTCATTTTGTGGAATCCCTTATATTGATGTGCGATTATCTTTTAATTCCTTTATTCCTAAGAAATTATCAAAAAATATCGCACAAAAGCTTGTGGAATATTATATGGATTGCTTGATATCTAAACCTTATTTGCATGATAAGATTGAATTTGATATTGTGTTTTCTTGTTATGATTTTAGTATCCAAGATCGTTTAAATAAGTTATTAAACTATGGTTTCACTCCAGAAGAGATTTCAGAAATTAAAAACACACTTTTAGAAATTACTAACAATATCATACATCCCAAAAATGGCCTATATTTAAAGGATTTAGCAAAGATTGATTTGTTAAAAGATATTTTCTTAGATATTTCAAGAAGTCATCTTTCATGCATTGATAAAATTTATTGGCTCATAGAAAATTGTAAGCGGTATGGGACCTTGCCTTTTGCAGGGATTGCAAGGGCTGGCTTTGTGGCGATGCAGCTTTTAAATTCTCTAGTAGACATTGGTTTTTTTAGTAAAGAAGAAAGAATGAGCTTTTTAAATTCTTTAAATACCAAAGCCAAGCAACTTGGGAGGGATATTGCAAATCTTACCCTAGAGAATAAAGAAAAATTTTTAGAAGAATACGGCCATCTAAGGGCAGGAACTTATAATATTCTCTCTCCAAGATATGATGAGGACTTTGACTTTTATTTTAATTTAGGAGAAGAGATTAAAGATCCTATCTTGCATGAATTTGAGTTAGATGATAAGAGGTTGGAACAGCTAGAAAAATTATTAAATGAAAGAGGGATTGCTATAGATGCAAACAACTTTCTACTTTTTATAAGAAGAGCAATTGAGGGAAGAGAGTTTGCAAAGTTTGAATTTAGTAAATTACTATCACAAGCTATCAAGCTTATTGCAGAACTTGGGGGGTATTATCAAATTGGCATAGAGGATATGGCACATGTGGATATCAAAGTAATATTAGATTTATATGCTTCTTTTTATTCACAAAATCCAAGGGATAGAATCCTATCAGAGATAGAAAATAATAAAGTGGAATATCAGCATACCTTGGCGATCAAATTACCATCGCTATTATGCAGGCAAGAAGATATTTTTTCTTTTTTATCGCGAGGCAGTAATCCTAATTTTATTACGCAAAAAGTTGTGTCTGCACCTGTTGCAACAGAGAAAGATAAAGATTTTCAAGGAAAAATAGTTTTAATTTATGCAGCAGATCCAGGATATGATTATTTATTTTCTAAGGATATAGCTGGGTTTATTACATGTTATGGAGGTGCAAACTCTCATATGGCTATCAGAGCTTCAGAACTCTCCATCCCTGCTGTTATTGGTGTTGGGGAAGAAATCTTTAAAAAATGCCTCCAAGTTAAGCAAATTTGTATTGATTGTGAAAGTGAGCAAATTTTATTTCTATGAAAAAGATGATAGGGATTTCTCAACGATTGATTGAACATGCAGAATATAAAGAGATTAGAGAGGCTCTTGCAATAGATTGGGGAGTTTTCTTTAGAAACAAAACCAATTTTATTCCCTTGGCTTTAAGCATAGAGATAGATTTTCTTGAGTATGTCCCATATCTAAGTGGTGTGATTTTAAGTGGGGGCAATGATCTTTTTTGTTTAAATCCTGATCAATTATCTAAGATGAGGGATGATTATGAAAGGCAAATCATTGAGATTTGTCTTCAAAGACATATTCCTTTGCTTGGAGTTTGTAGGGGAGCACAAATCATTGCCAAATATTTTTGTGGAGATTTTAATCAGACATCAACGCACACTAAAGAGCATCTAATTACTTTTCTTAAAAAACAATATAAAGTAAATTCTTATCATAATTATGCAATTACTTCTCTTGAGAATTTTGAAATATTAGCCCAAGCAGAAGATGGAAGTATTGAAGCTTTTTGTAGTCACTCACATCCTATTTTTGGCATGTTGTGGCATATGGAGCGCGAGAAAGAAATGTCATATCCTTCACAAATGATGTGGAAGAAATTTTTAGAAGCTATAGAAAAAGGATTTTGATGAGAGCATTGATTTTAGCAGCTGGGATGGGTAGTCGATTGATGCCTTTGACAAGCAGTATTCCAAAGTGTATGGTGCCTTATAAAGATAAGCCTTTGATTGATTATCTGCTTGAAGTTTTTGCAAAAGAAAAAAGAATCCATCAAATTGCGCTTGTTGGGGGATATCAATTTGATGTTTTGCAAAACTATACAAAGCATAGGATTCAAAGGTTTTATGAGAATAAGAATTTTAATACTACCAACATGGTTTATACTTTATTTTGTGCAAGAAGTTTTTTAGAAGAATGTATCAAAGAAAAAGAAGATCTTATAATCAGTTATGCAGACATTGTTTTTACTTTAGAGACTTTGCAAAAAATTTGTGAATCTAAAGGAGAAGTTAGTTTAGCTGTAAATACAAAATGGAGGGAGCTTTGGAATAAAAGATTTATAAATCCTTTAGATGATGCAGAAACTTTAAAAATACATCATGGAAAGATTATTGAAATTGGCAAGAAAGCAAGTAGCTATGATGAGATACAAGGCCAATATATGGGGATTTTTAGGGTTTCATTTAATTTCTTAGATAAGATGATTATGCTTTATGATGCATTGGATAAAAAAGCCCTTTATGATGGGAAAGATTTTAATAATATGTTTATGACAAGTTTTTTGCAAAAGATTATTGATTGTTATGCAAATATTGAACCTCTTTATATAAATGGAGGATGGTTTGAGATTGATAGCATGGAGGATTTAAAATTAGAATATGATTGAAGAAAAATTACTTTTTCAAGTAGTGGAAGTTGCAATAAAAGCGGGTAGAGAGATCATGTCATTTTATGGCAGTAATGTTTTTGAATATAAAGAGGATTTAAGCCCTGTTACACAAGCAGATAAGGTAGCAAATGAGGTTATTATCAAGGAATTGGGGAAGTTTAGTCATGATCCCATTTGTTCTGAAGAATCTATTTTGCCATATGAAAAGAGAAGCCAATTAGAGAGCTACTGGCTTGTAGATCCATTGGATGGAACCAAGGATTTTTTGGCACAAAATGGAAGTTTTGCGGTAAATATTGCTTTAATTCATCATAATAGACCTATTTTAGGGGTGATATATGCTCCTAGTAAAGATATTGCTTATATTGGGCTAAAACAATATGGAGCCTATAAGATTAAAGAGTGCCAAAAAAAGAATATTGAGAGGTTGCAAAATACTAAAATAGCACTACCAGAAGCAATGGATTTAAAATTTATTGCTTGTGGTTCTATCCATCATGATTCCCAAGATACCAAAGACTTTTTTCAATATTATGGGCTAGAAATGCTAAAGATAGGGAGTGCATTAAAATTTTGTGCACTAGCAGAGGGTAGTGCAGATCTTTATCCAAGATTTGTAGGAACCAAAGAATGGGATGTAGCTGCTGGAGATATTATCTTGCAGGAAGCAGGGGGAATGATCTTAGATGCTACAACAAAACAACCTCTAGAATATAATAAAAAAAGCTTGAAAAATAATAACTTTATTGCATTTGGGAAAAGAGTTTTAGATGGCAATGAAGAGCTACTAGAGAGGATTTATACAGATTTCAAGGGAAATTTAGGTTTTTTTTGTTAGAGTAGCCCAGTGAAGAGTAAGCATTAGGATTGTATATGAATTTTAGTTTTCCACTAGATTATAAAATGATTTCAAGAAAGAAGCGTTCTTTAAAAAAGGGGCTCATAGAAAAATCTTCAAAACAAGAATGCTTAGAAAAAAATATTGCAATTTTAGGGGGATCTAGCACAGCAGAAATTAAAGACTTTTTGGAGATTTTTTTATTAAGCCTAGGAATCAAAGCTAATTTTTATGAGTCTGATTACAATAGGTATTATGAAGATGCACTTTTTGGGACAGAATTATTAGAAAATTTTAAGCCAGATTTGATTTATATACATACAAGCATTGTGAATCTAAAAGCACCATCAAATTATGCAAAAGATGGCACTAAGGCTTTGCAAGAAGTTTTAGAAAAATTTGAGAGTATATGGAAAGCTTTAGAGCGATTTAATTGCGGAATTATTCAAAATAATTTTGAATTGCCTATGACTAGATTATTTGGTAATTTTGATGCCCTGCAAGGTAGAGTAAGACTTGTTAGAGAGTTAAATACCTTGCTAGCTGAAAGGATTTCAAAGTCATCTAAGATATATCTTCATGATATTGCTTATCTAAGCTCAATGATGGGGCTAGATAGATATTTTGATAAAAGTTTATATTATCAAGCAAAATATGCAATGAGTATGGAGGGAATGATAGAGCTATCTTTTAGCCTTGCTCATCTGATTGCAGCAATCTTTGGAAAGAGTAAAAAAGGATTGGTGCTTGATTTGGACAATACTCTTTGGGGAGGAGTGATTGGTGATGATGGAATTAATGGAATTGTGATAGGTGATGAAAGTTCCCTAGGGGAAGCATATAGCGCTTTTCAAGAATATATTCTTGAATTAAAGCAAAGAGGAGTAATTTTATCTGTATGTTCAAAGAATGAAGTGAGTAATGCTAAGGAGGGATTGGCACATCCAAGAAGTATTTTAAAATTTGATGACTTTGCTTGCTTTATGGCAAATTGGGAAATGAAATCTCTAAATATTAAGCAGATCGCACAAACTCTAAATATAGGCGAGGATAGCTTAGTATTTATTGATGATAACCCTGTTGAAAGAGAAGTAGTAAGGACAAATCTTCCTCTTGTAAGCGTTCCTGATGTTGGGGATAATGTAGTAGATTTTATTACACATATTGATCGGAATTATTTTTTTGAGACTATCCAATTTTCACAAGATGATGCGCTTAGGGGTGAATATTATTTGCAAAATATGCAGCGTCAAAAAGAAGTAAGTAACTTTTCATCCTATGAGGATTTTTTGAAATCTTTACAAATGCAAGCAGAGATTTTAGAGTTTAGTCCTATCTATTTGGAGAGAATTACTCAACTTATCAATAAAACCAATCAGTTTAATTGCACAACAAAGCGCTATGATTTTGCGGCTGTGGAGTCAATGAGTAAGAATCAAGATTACATCACACTTTATGGGAGATTGATTGATAAGTATGGTGATAATGGATTGATTGCCATTAGTATAGGGAGAATTGAATCAGAGATTTGTCATTTGGATTTGTGGCTTATGAGTTGTAGGGTTTTGAAGCGAAATATGGAATATGCAATGCTAGATGAATTTGTTGCTCTAGCAAAAAAGAAGGGGGTGAAAAAATTACGAGGATATTATATAAAGAGTGCAAAAAATCAGATGGTTTCCAAGCTCTATGAGGATTTTGGTTTTTCTCTTGTTGAAAAGATTGATGATGATAGTATTTGGGAGCTTGAAATTACAAATTACCAAAATAAAAATTTTATTATAGGAGTAAATGATGCAAACAAATGAAATTAAAGAAAGATTACAAGAAATTTTTAGAGATATTTTTGATGATGAAAATTTGGAGATTAGCGAAGCCACTACAGCAAATGATATCGAGGAGTGGGATTCTTTAATGCATATTAGCTTAGTAAGTAGTATTGAAAAAGAGTTTAAAATAAGATTTGCATTAGGAGAATTACAAGATCTTAAAAATGTGGGTGATATGATTGCTCTTATTGAGGCAAAGGTATGATTGAACATTTTTTTAAGATAATAGAAGAAAAACACCCCATCCATTCAAAACATCTTAAATCCCTTACATTTTCACAAAAGGATATAAGAGATTTTGAGAAGTTATTATCCTATTATCAAGAGAAGATGGGACTAGATATTAAAGAGCAAGCAGAGTGCTATTTAATGTTTTTAAATAAGAATTTAGAGGAAACAAAATTTTTTCTAGAGAATCATCGCTACCGCTATAGCACTTTTGAGGAAGTAAAAGATCAGGTTTATTTCAATGAAAGCTATATGCAAAAATATATGATAGGTTTATCCATTTCTTCCTACACTTGGAGTGCTCATATTAACACTAGAGTTTTTTTTACCAATTATTTAGAAAAGATGCAATCTTTGTTAGATGCAAAATATCTTGAGGTGGGTCCTGGTCATGGAGAATATTTTTTAAAAGCAATTGAAGCAGGAATTTTTGATACCCATACTGGTATTGATATCTCACCAACAAGCTGTAGAATGACACGAGATATTATAGATTTTAACTTCAAAGATCATGTGAAAGCAAATTTTATATGTGGGGATTTTTTGACATTTGAGTCTCAAGAAAAATATGACTTGATCGTGATGGGAGAAGTGCTAGAGCATGTAGAAAAGCCTAAAGAATTTTTAAAAAAAGCTGGTAGTTTATTAAAAGATACAGGGGGGGGGGGGAAGACTTTTTGTGACAATACCTATTAATGCTCCTGATATTGATCATATTTTCCTATTTTCATCACCAGATGATATACATCAGGTAGTTAAGCAATCAGGACTTAAGATAGTAGAAGAGGCATATTTTGCTGCAAATAATTATGATTTAAAAAAGGCATTAGAAAGAAAATTTCCAGTTTTAATGGTTGGAATATTGGAGAAAAATGAAAGAATATAGGATTGAAGATTTATTTATCGGTATGCAAGAAAGCTTTGAAGTAGTATTAGAGGAAAAACATATGAATTTATTTGCAGAGATTTCTGGAGATACAAACCCTCTGCATACCCAGGTAGAATATGCAAAGAGTCAAGGATTTGTAGACAAAGTGACTTATGGATTGCTGACAACTAGTTTTTATTCTAGGCTTGCAGGAATGTATTTACCGGGTAAATATTGCTTATTGCATGGGATTTAAGTTATTGGTATGTGGTGAGGTAAGCTATATCAATGAAGCTTAGAAACAGGTAGAATTAAAGGCTTGTATTTTTAGAGAAGAAGTAGGGGGGGGGGAATAAGGTTTCAAAAGCAAAAATTAAATTAGGTGTATTGTGAGATGGATAGAGATATAGTTTTAGTTTTAGGAGCAAGTTCTGATATTGGGAGAGATCTGATAGAAGATCTTAAGAAAGAGGCATTGGTAATTGCACATTTTAATACAGGGGTTATAAAAGAAGAAGATGGGATCATCCCCTTGCATTGTGAATTAGGGAATGTGGAATCTATAGAGAATTTTATCTGTAAGATTTTAGAGATTGGTATTCCTAATAAAATTGTTTTTCTGGCTTCTCCTAAGATTGAAAATATAAGATTTAAGGATTTTGATTTGGATTTATTCCATTCTCATTTTAATATTGGTTTGAGATCTATTTTTATGATTTTAAAAGAGCTTTTGCCTAAGATGATTAAAAATAAAGAAAAAAGAAAAAAAGTTGTCTTTATGCTCTCAAGCTGTGTTGTAGGTATGCCACCCATGGCATTAAGTGTTTATGTAAGTTTAAAATATGCAATCTTAGGATTGATGCGATCCCTTGTTAGTGAATATAGGAATTATAATATCCAATTTAATGCACTCTCACCCTCAATGATAGAAACTAAATTCTTAGAAGGTATAGATTCTAGAATTGTTGAGCTCAATGCAATCAACCATCCTTTAAAAAGGAATGCAAAGACTAAAGATGTTATTCCAGTGATTAAAATGCTTCTAGGAGAAGAAAGCGATTATATCAATGGGGTGAATATTCCTATCACTGGAGGGGAAAATTTCTAATGATTTTTAGCTCTCTTGAATTTATGTTTGTCTTTTTGCCTATTGTTTTTGGGATATATTATCTCTGTAATTATAAAAATTGCTTTAGAGCCTCTAGGATTTTTTTGGTTCTAGCAAGCTTGTTTTTTTATTCTTATTGGAATGTTGTTTATTTGCCACTCTTATTAGGATCCATTTTATTTAACTACACAGTTTCTATTTTCATATGCAGGTTTAGAAAAATATCAAAAATCCTCTTTATATTTGCCTTGATTGTGAATATTGGATTGCTTTGTTATTTTAAATATATGGACTTTTTTATAGAGAATCTCAATTTTGTCTTTGGGACAAATTTTAATTTGTTGCATATCATTCTTCCACTTGGAATTTCTTTTTTTACAATCACTCAAATTGCATATTTGGTAGATTGTTATGAGGGCTTAGTTGAAGAGCGCAATCTAGTGAATTACACATTGTTTGTAACTTTCTTTCCACATCTTATTGCTGGACCCATTCTTCACCATAAGCAAATGATGCCACAGTTTGCAGATAATAAGAAAAAAAGACTAAATTTTGAAAATATTGCAAAGGGAATCTTTATCTTTTCTCTGGGATTATTTAAAAAAGTCATCATTGCTGATACATTCTCACAATGGGCTAATGCGGGATTTAATATAGTAGATAATGGTGGAGTATTAAACTTTTTTGAAGCTTGGGTAACTCTTTTATCTTATGCCCTTCAGCTTTATTTTGATTTTAGTGGTTATTGTGATATGGCAATTGGACTAGGGTTATTATTTAATATCAATTTACCAGTTAATTTTAATTCCCCTTTTAAGGCAACCAACATCATTGATTTTTGGAAGAGATGGCATATCTCTTTAACCAATTTTATTACAACCTATATTTATACACCCATTATTAGAACCTTTAGGAAAGCTAGTTTTGGTGTAATTTTATATTCTACATTTGTTACTTTTGTGATTGCAGGTGTTTGGCATGGATCTGGATGGAACTTCTTTATTTTTGGCTGTATTCATGGAATTGCTTTAGTAATTAATCATTTTTGGCAAAAAAGGATAAAAATTAAAATGCTTAAGCCCTTAGGATGGTTGCTTATGATGTTTACCATTCTTATTGCTTGGGTATTTTTTAGAGCGGAAAGTTTTCAGGGTGCATTAAACTTATTGCGCTCTTTATTGGGGATTTCTTGGGTAAGTCTTCCTGAAGGAAAACATCTCATTCCCTCTTTATTGCGTAACATCAATGGAAGTGAATTTACTATAGCAATGCTAATCATAGGATTTATGATGTGCCTATGCTTTAAAAATAGCATTGAAAAAATGCAAGCATTAAAGACTGATTTAAAAACAGCTCTTTTTACAGCCTTTTTGCTTGCAGTTGGAATCTTGGGCTGTGTTGGGGTGAGATATCAAGAATTCATTTATTTTAATTTTTAGGTTTGATAATGCAAAACTATAAAAGATTTAGTATTTTTGTGTTAGGTCTTAGCGGTATCTTTATAGGGATAGTATGCTTTTGGCTTTTTCTCTATGATCCCCTGCAGGTTTTTCATAAGCCCTATTTTAGAAAGACTACTTTTTCTAAAGATATGCGTCTACAAGATAAAGGGATTATCAAGCATTATGATTTTGATTCTTTTATTATTGGAGATTCGGCAACTCAAAATATTCCTGCAATGTATACACAATATAAACTTGGAGATAAGTGGGTAAATATCACACCCGTAGGATCAGGGTTTTATGAAAAATACATCATATTGAAGTATCTCTTTGTAACAAAAGAGCCAAAAAATATAATCTATGGACTTAATGTCAGCTTGGCCAAAGAGGGGCAAGATGATGTGAGAAGCTACAGCTTTTTATATGATAAAAATCCATTTAATGATATAAAGGTTTATTTGAATCGAAAATTTATTGGCTGTGCTCTTGTATTTTCTAAATCAAAAAAATGTGTAGGTTATGAGGATTTGGAGAATCTTACTCACTGGATGGATGATCCTCATACTCTAACAAGGCTAGGACAATATAACAACTGGTTTGCTAATGAGGCTGAAAGACAGGAAGAGATTGCTAGATTAAAGCGAGTGCGAAATAAGACCTTTAGCTTTACTTCTAAGAATTTTAATGTGGAATCTTTTAAACAACATGTGCAAGATTATATTTTTTCTTTAGTAAAAGAGCATCCTCAAACAAAATTTTATTTTTTAATACCAATTTACCCCACTTATTTTTACAAAACCAGTAAAGAGGAATATATAACTAAATATTTTCAGATTTTAAAATGGTTTGTAGATGAGAGTGAAAAGTATACTAATGTTGTAATTTATGGTTTAAGTGATTTAGATTATGTAGATGACCTTTCAAACTACAAAGATCATGTGCACTATAGTATGGAAGCAAATGTAATGCAAATTGATAGTATCGCAGAGCATAAGCACATTATCAATACAAAAAATATAGATTCATTTCTCAAAACCATAGAAGATAAAACCAATCAATATAATGTCCAGCCATTGATAGATATTTTAATGGGCAAGAATTAGGTAGATTTGAGATAAAAAACTATGGCGTTGTACTTTGTTTTAAGAAGAGATAAATCGCTTCAATTTCTTCGCCAGTAAGGTGATATTTTGGCATTACGCTTTTATCTTGCAGAGTTTTAATTTTAAAGGTTTGAAAATCAAGCTTTGTAATATCAGGTCCTCTTAATACCTTTTGTTTCCCTTTCTCTTTATAAATTGCAATTATTTTTCCCTCTCCTTTTTTTCCATGACATTGGATGCATCCAATACCTCTTGGATTCTTGTAGAGCTCTTGACCATATTCTTCAGTTGTGATAAAACTCTCATCTTTACTATACATAAAAATACATAGCATCAACACTAGCCAAGCCTGTTTCATACCCACCCTTTTATGTGCTTTTTAATTTGTTTGTATTATAATTAAAAATATTTTAATTAAGGTTGTAAATGGTTATTTTAGATGGCAAAGCATTAGCAAAAACACAGGAAGAAGAGATTGTAAAGGAGGTTGAAGAACTACGCAAAGAATCCATTATCCCTACACTAGCTGTTATTTTAGTAGGCGATGATTCAGCAAGCGCATCCTATGTAAGTATGAAAGCAAAAGCATCGCATCGTGTGGGAATTAATTCTGTTGTGCAGACTTATCACAAAAGTATTACTCAAGAGGAACTATTAAATGCAATTAGAGATCTTAATAATGATGATAGAATTGATGGTATTTTAGTGCAGTTACCTCTGCCATCTCATATTAATACCCAAGATGTTTTAGAAGCTATTGATCCTAGTAAAGATGTTGATGGATTTCATCCTTATAATATGGGAAGAATGCATGCTGGAATTAAAACACTATTTCCGGCTACTCCAATGGGAGTGATGCAACTATTACATCATTATAAGATTAGTGTCCTTGGTAAGAATGTGGCAATTGTGGGGGCAAGTAATATTGTAGGCAAACCTCTTGCAGCATTAATGTTAAAAGAGGGTGCTACCGTTAGCATCTGCCATATCCATACGCAAGATATTTCTGTTTTTACAAAGATGGCAGATATTGTTTGCGTGGGAGTTGGAAAGCCTAATCTAATTACAAGAGATATGGTGAAAGAGGGAGTTATTATTGTAGATATTGGGATTAGTAGATTGGAAAATGGCAAGTTAGTGGGAGATGTGAGTGAGGATGTAGCATCAAAGAGTAGCTTTTTTACCCCTGTTCCTGGCGGTGTAGGTCCAATGACGATATCAGCATTATTACAAAATACTATAACAGCATCAAAAATCAGAAAGAGGTTGCAATGAATTTTCTTAAAGCTTTACGCCATTTTTCATCAACTTGGACAGGGACTATCATCATCGTTTTATTTTTTATTTTCTTTATAGCACAGGCATTTGTGATTCCATCAAGATCTATGGTAGGAACTTTATATGAAGGAGATATGCTACTGGTTAAAAAATTTTCTTATGGGATACCTACACCTAGAATTCCTTGGGTGGATTTACCTGTAGTTCCAGATTTTTTTAATAATGGTCATTTGATAGAAGGGAAACATCCAAAACGTGGAGATATTGTAGTTTTCATTCCGCCTCATCAGCAAAAAGTTTATTTTGTAAAGAGAAATTTTGCAGTAGGTGGAGATGAGGTTTTATTCACTTCAAAAGGGTTGTATTTACACTGCTTTGAGGGAAATGAGTATATGAAAGAGCATTATAAGGGCATGGAGATGCTAGAGTTTGCAGGCAAAATTTTTGTTCTAAACCCCTATATGCAAGATCATAAGGGAATTTCATATGCAAGAGAAAACTCCACCTTTTATTTAATGAGAAATTTAGCAAGAAATCTAGAAAAACCTATTTTTGGTTTTGATGGAGAAAATCCAAGTGTTGGGCATATCTCTATGCAACCCATTGATTTAAATGGTGGAGAAGCATTTTATAAAAAGATTCCCCAGAATGAGTTTTTTATGATTGGAGATAATAGGGATAATAGTGATGATTCAAGGTTTTGGGGAACAGTGCCTTATAAAAATATTATTGGGACTCCTTGGTTTATTTATTTGAGTTTAAATTTGGCAAATAGTGAAGAGGTGGGGGCCCAAGATAATGTAAAGATGCGCTATACAATTCGCTGGGATAGGATGTTTAAGAGTATAAAGACTTTGGAAAAAGGAGACATTTAAGCAGTGTTTTCTTTAGAAAATCAGGCTTTAAAAATTATTTGCTTGATTAGTGCATTTTTAATTGCAGTTATTGGACATGAGATTATGCATGGTCTTGTTGCTTATTATTATGGCGATGACACTGCAAAATCAGAGGGAAGGTTGAGTTTAAATCCCATTAAACATATTGATTTAATGGGATCAATTATTTTACCCTTAATGCTTTTTATTGCACAAGCGCCGTTTCTTTTTGGATGGGCAAAGCCTGTTCCTATTAATATGCATAAAATTATTTCACGATATGGCTATATGCCAGCAATTTATGTGAGTTTAGCAGGTATTGCTTATAATTTTTTGCTTGCATTGTTTGCAAGTTTTATTTTAAATCAATGGATAGGTGATTCTTTTGATAGTAATTTATCTAAGTTCTTTTATCTTCTTTTTTACTATCTTGTAGTTTATAACATTGTATTAGGTATCTTTAATCTTTGGCCTATTCCACCTTTAGATGGATCACAGGCTTTGAGGTTTTTTGCTTTAAAATTTGGTTTTAGTAGGATGGCTGATTTTCTATCTAGAATGCAGAATTTTGGCATTTTAATAATTTTATTTATCCTGGCTACACCTTTATCTAAAATATTTTTTTATCCTACTAATTTTTTGATAGAATTTTTCTTATCGTTAGGAGTGTAAATGAAGTATTTTTTGGCTACAGATCATGCTGGAGTTGAACTTGCTGGCTTTATAAAAGATTTTTTAATAAAAAGAGAAATAAAAGTAGAGTGTTTTTTGCCCCAAGAATCAGAGAGAGTGGATTATCCAGATTATGCACACAAACTATGCGAGGCCATCTTAAAAAATCAAGATAGTAGAGGTATTCTTGTTTGTGGTACAGGGATTGGAATGTGTATTAGTGCAAATAGATTTAAGGGCATAAGGGCTGCTTTGTGTACAGATTCTTATATGGCAAAAATGACACGCTTACATAATGATGCAAATGTTCTTTGTTTGGGGGCTAGGCTTAGTGGTATTGGTGAAGTGGAGTCTATTTTAGAAGCATTTTTAGATACAGAATTTGAGGGTGGTAGGCATCTTCAAAGGATTCAAAAGATTGAGCTAGAGGGAAATTGATGTTTGATAGCAATTTGATGAAATGGTTTTTTATTACCGTTTTTATATTATTTGTTTTATATATGTCTATTAAGACAATTTATTTTAAATCTGTGGCAGAAAAAGAGGAGAGAGCATCAGCTTCTATGAAGCTTACCCTACAAGAAGCAGAGATTTTGATTCAAAAACATCAGCTCCAATTGCAAAGAGCCCTTGGGAACATTGATTTATTAACTCAAGAGCTAAATAATTTAAAGAATGAATTAAAAACATTAAAGCAACGAAATACTCAATATCGTGTAGAAACAGATAAATATAAGAGTCGTATTAAAGATTTAGAACAAAAAATAGAGGCTTTATTATGAGTGAAAATCTGTTATATACAAAGGAATTCCAACAAGATCTTTTAGATTCTATTAGGAAGATAGAGGATTACCCAAAAAAGGGCATTTTGTTTCGAGATATTACTACCTTATTAAACAATAGGGAACTTTTTAATTCCTTGATTAAAAACTTAGCCCTAAGATATAGAGAGTATGAGTTGGATTTTATTGTAGGGATAGAATCTAGAGGTTTTATTTTTGGTGGGGCGTTGGCATTTGAGCTTGGAGCAGGTTTTGTTCCAATTAGAAAGAAGGGTAAATTGCCCTTTAAGACTTTTGAAAAAGAGTATGTCCTAGAGTATGGGGTAGATGTAGTTGAAATCCATCAAGATGCTTTTAGGGGAATGCAAAGACCAAGAGTTCTTTTAATAGATGATTTAATTGCTACAGCTGGAACAGCAAAAGCGAGTTTAGATCTAATTAAAGAAGCGGGGGGAAATTGCGTTGAGGCTTGTTTCTTGATTAGATTATTAGAGTTTGAGGGGTTGCAGGAGTTGCAAACAAAAATGTTTAGCGTATTAGAAATTTAGAGGCTTATAGATGAACAAGAGGGCTAAATGGCGGTTGTTACTTGCCTGCCTATTTATAGGTTTTGTTGGATTAGTTTTTTTATATGTAAAGCATATAGATTTTTCAATAGAAGAGCTTATCATAGGGTTTTGGGATAGATATGTTGCAGATTGGGGATATGTCATATTGTTTTTATGGAGTATTTTGGAGGGGGAGCTTGGGCTGATTTTTGCAGGTATTGCTGCTCATACAGGTCATCTAAATGTATGGATTGCAATTTTTGTAGCAGGTCTAGGTGGTTTTGTTGGAGATCAAATTTATTTCTATATTGGGAGATTGAATAAAAAATACATACAAAAAAAATTAGCTTCCCAGCGTAGAAAATTAGCACTTGCCCATTTATTGCTTCAAAGGTATGGGTGGCCAATTATTTTTATACAGCGGTATATGTATGGAATGAGGACGATCATACCTATTAGCATAGGACTTACGCGGTATAGCGCATTGAAATTTGCCATTATTAATTTTATCAGTGCATTGGTTTGGGCGGCAATTACAATTATACCTGCTTGGTTTTTAGGGGATGCAATTCTTGAAGTATTAAAGTTTTTTAAGCGATATCCTTATATTTTTGTTGTATTCGCTGCTATCTTTTTATTAGGGGTGCTATGGTATTTTAATATGAACACAAAAAAAATTGATAAAAAAATTCAAATAGAACTTATGAAGGATAAAAAATGAAAGATAAAATAAAAATAGTTTTAAGTGAATTAAAGGCCAAGCAGGCAAAGGAAGCAGAAGCGAGTGTGGTTTTTGTTGTTAATAAGGATTTGGATCATCATTTTGTTAATAAAAAGAGATTAGAAGAGTTTGGTTATAAGGGTGAGGGAAGCTTTTTTGATCAGGTAGAGAAAGTATTATATATAGGGATTGATGAGATTAGTCCAGATTGTTTGCGTGAGGCTGGATGTAGCGCAGTTTGGTATTTTAAGAATCTAAATTTTAAAAGTTTTAAAATCGGGGTATATGGAGATGAGAGTTGTTCTTATGCTTTGGTTTTGGGAATGCTCCTAGGGACTTACCAATTTGATAAGTATAAGAGCAAGAAAAAAGAGAATAAACTAGAGAAAGTTTATATTATAAATGATGGATATAAAAAAGATGCCTTTTTCCCACATCAAGAACAAATTGATAGGGCATTTGTGGTTGCTCAATCAATTTGTGATGTTAGAGATGTGGTAAATACAGCGCCTTATGAGGCTACACCAGAGTTTTTAGCTAAATGGGCAAAACAAATTGCTAAAACTAATAAAATAGATTGCAACATTCTTGATAAAAAAGATCTTAAAAAAGAGAATATGAATGCATTTTTAGCAGTAAATCGTGCTTCAGCTCATGATCCTTACTTGATTCATTTGAGCTATAAACCAAAAAAACCAAAAGCAAGAGTTGTCCTTGTGGGGAAGGGATTGACATATGATTGTGGAGGCTTAAGCTTAAAACCTGCAGATTTTATGGTAACAATGAAAGCAGATAAAGGTGGGGGATGTGCAGTCATTGGGATTATGCAGGCTATTTGTGAATTAAAATTACCTGTTGAGGTGCATGGAATTGTAGGTGCCACTGAAAATATGATTGGTGGGGATGCCTATAAACCTGATGATATTTTATACTCAAGAGAAGGAAAAACAATTGAGGTTCGCAATACTGATGCAGAAGGTAGATTAGTATTAGCAGATTGTTTGAGCTATGCACAGGATTTAAAACCAGATTATTTGATAGATTTTGCCACATTAACAGGCGCTTGTGTTGTGGGTCTTGGAGAATATACAAGTGGAATTATGGGATATAATGAAGAGCTTAAAAAGAGATTTGAAACTCAAGCCCTAAATAGTGGTGAGTTGGTTGCAAGATTGCCTTTTAATAGACATTTAGAAAAACTTATTGAATCAAAAATAGCTGATGTTTGTAATATTTCAAACTCTAGATATGGTGGTGCAATCACCGCAGGAATTTTCCTAGGGGCTTTTATCCGCGAAGAATTTAAACAAAAATGGTTGCATATTGATATTGCAGGACCAGCTTTTGTTGAGAGAGATTGGGATGTAAATGCTTATGGCGCTAGTGGAGCAGGTGTGCGTGCGGGTATAGAATTTATTAGCGATATTGCCTCAAGGGGTTAAAATGGGGTTATCAATAGGTATTGTAGGACTTCCTAATGTTGGAAAATCAAGCACCTTTAACGCACTGACAAAGGCCCAAAATGCGCAATCAGCAAATTATCCTTTTTGTACCATAGAGCCAAATCGTGCTGTTGTGGAAGTTCCTGATTCTAGATTAAATGAGGTTTCAAAAATTGTAAAACCAGAGAGGATTTTACATTCCATGGTTGAATTTGTTGATATTGCAGGTCTTGTAAGAGGTGCAAATAAAGGAGAGGGATTAGGTAATCAGTTTTTGGGCAACATTAAAGAAGTTGATGTGATCTTGCATTTGGTGCGTTGTTTTGATGATGAAAATGTTACGCATGTTGAGGGAAGTGTAGATCCCATTAGAGATATTGAAATTATTGATTTAGAGCTTTTGCTGGCAGATTTGGCTACATTGGAAAAGAGGATAGAAAAGCTTGTAAGACAAGCTAAGGCAGATAAAGAGGCTAAGAATATGCTTGATGTTGCTTTGGAATTAAAAAAGCATCTTGAGGAAGGAAGGCCAGTAAGAAGCTTTATTGAGAAAGATAGAGATGAGTTTAAAAATCTAAATAGGGAATTAAGGTTTTTAAGCAACAAGGAAATAATTTTTGGTGCGAATGTTTCAGAAGATTTCTTGGCTCAAGATAATGAATATATAAGGTCTTTAAAACAATATGCAAGTGCAAACCACTGCGAAGTAATTAAGCTTTGCGCAAAGCTTGAAGAAGATATGGTTGGAATGGAAGAAGCAGAAAAAAAAGAGTTTTTAGAGAGCTTGGGTTGCAAAGAAAGCGGGTTGGAGCAAATTATCCGTACAGGTTTTTATAAATTAGGTCTTATTAGTTATTTCACTGCTGGAGTTAAAGAAGTGAGAGCTTGGACTATTAAAAAGGGTTCTAGTGCACCAGTTGCAGCAGGTGTTATTCATAAAGACTTTGAAAGAGGTTTTATTAAAGCAGAAACGATTAGTTATGATGATTTTATCAAATACGGGGGAGAAGCAAAGGCAAAAGAGGCCGGTGCTTTGAGAGTAGAGGGTAAGGATTATGTCGTCCAAGATGGCGACATAATGCACTTTAAGTTTAATGTCTAATTACACCGAAAAACCACTATTGCACTTGATGTAATAGTGTTGTCTTGATCTGCTACAATAGGCTCTTGTTGCATACTTATCAATTGTTTTGAAGAATCTAGCGATTGTGGTGCAAAGTTTATCTCTTTAATTTTACACTCCTTTTTAAGAGTAATTTCATAGTCTTTTCTTGCTCCCTCTGCTTTTTCAAGGATTTGGTTTCTAAGTGTAAGTTGGGCATCTTGTAGCTGATTTTGAGTGATATCTGGTTCTATGATAGGTATTGAAAGGATAAGCTGACCTCCCAACATAAGATTTAAATCCGCTAAGATTTCTTTATATTCTTTGATTCTATCTTGATGAAAGGCACATTGGATATTAGAATATACTCTTTGCCCATTTGGGACTTCTTTACCATCTTTATAATCAAAAGTAGGCTGGATAGAGTAGCCAGATGGATGACAAATATCACTTTGTTTAATTCTTAGGGTAATTTTTTCAAAAATTTTTTCAATATCTTTTTTATCTTCTTGTGAGAGAACAGGTTTAGTGCTAAGTGTTGGTGAAGCACTAAATTCTAAAGATGCTTTTAGAGTTTCAGATTTTACCTTTGTGTTTGCGTAAAAATCCTGAAGAATGTTTAATTCTTTAGGGTTTTTTTGAAAAAAAGAACCAAGAAAGTAGTAAAAAAATCCACCACCACAAAATAGCAAAAGACTTATTAGGGTTATGCTAATACATTTTAGCCATTTCATTTTCATCCTTTATGATTTAATAATTTCTAATGTCTTAAGAAAGCTTAAGCACTCAAGTTGCATTCCCGTTGTCATATTTTTTAATGTAATCGTTTTACTTTGAAATTCTCTCTCTCCAATAATAATAGCAAATTCATGCCCTTTTTGATCTGCATAACTTAACTGCTTTTTAAGTTTATGGGCTTCTGGATAGACTTCAGTATTTACAAGACTACGACGGAAAGATTCTGCTAGTTTATGTGCAAAAGGCAAATAATCTTGATGTGTACATACAATAAGAATTCTTGCAGTTGTAGATTTAGAATCTATAAAACCTAAATCTTGAAGGCCCGCAAGGAGACGATCTAGTCCAATTGAAGCTCCAACGCCCCCAAGAGCTTCTTTTGAAAAAGTTCTTGTGAGATTGTCATATCTACCCCCCGAACAAACACTTCCTAGTGTCTTGAGGCGATTTAAAGTAGTTTCATATACAATGCCTGTATAATAGCCAAGTCCCCTTGCAATGGAGAAATTAACACGATAGCAGTCACTATCCATCTCCAAATCTTCTAATATTTTACACATAGATTCTATTTCTTCAATACCTTTTTTAAGCTCATCATCCCATTGTTTCATAAATGCGATTTCTTTAAAAAACTCTTCTTTGTGTTGTGTTTGCTTAATACTTGTTGTTTGTAGCAAACCTTCTGCTTTCTTATCAGTAAGTTGTAGATTCTTTTTTAATTCCTCTTTTGTTGCCTCTAGACCTATCTTTTCAATTTTATCAATAATCCGAAGTGTATCTTGAACGGCTTTTTCCTCAGTAATTCCAAAATATCTACAAATACCATTCAAGATGCTTCTATGATTAAGCCAAATAATAAAATCATTAATACCAAGACTCATTAATGATGCATGGATCACCTGAATAACCTCTGCATCACAAGCAACACTTGCGCTTCCAATAAAATCAAAATCACACTGCGTAAATTCTCTATATCTTCCTTTTTGAGCTCTCTCTCCTCTAAAGACATTGCCAATGGCATAACGCTTAAAAGGCAGTCCCACTTCATTTTTATATTGGGAAATAAATCTTGCCAAAGGAACGGTTTGATCAAATCTCAAAGCCACATCTCTTTTTCCGTGGTCTTGAAAGCGATAAAGTTCTTTTTGAATCTCATCACTCCCTTGTTTAACTAAAACATCTGCATACTCTAAGTGGGGAGTTTCAATTGGGACAAAACCAAAACTCTCAAAAACTGCCACAAGTTTTCTTAATAGAGCTTCTTTGGCTATAGCTTCATTAGGAAGTCTGTCTCTAAAACCACTTAGGGTCCTTGGTGTAACTAACATTCTCTTGCTCCGATCTTTTAAGTTTTTGGTAATTTTACCTACTTTTGTGTAAAATTATCATAAAAGACATCTTGAGTTGGGGTTTATGAGAGTTTTGATTAGAATGCCAAATTGGCTAGGAGATGGGGTAATGATATCTCCTATTTTTGAATTCTTAAAAAGTTATTATCCTCAAGCTAATTTTGTTTTAGTTGGACCTGAAGTAGTATGTGAATTATATAAAAGAGATAAAAGAGTAGAAAAAATTTTTATAGATAAAACAAAAACGAGTAAAAGTCGTTTTTTTGCAACTTATAGACTTGCTAAGATAATAGGAAAATGTGACATTGCTATCACTTTTACAAATCATTTTTACTCAGCTTTGTTGCTTTTTTTTACTCAAACTACGATTAGAATCGGATATAGGGGGCTATTGAGAAATTATCTTTTAACAAGAAGAGTTCCAAAGATAAAAACCAAACACCAAGTATTATCTTATGCACAGTTATTAGAAAAAGGATTGGATGTTAGAATAGGTAATTTAGGAGGGTTAAAACTTATTGCCCATCCAAGAAAAAAAAGTCAGATAAAGACTCTTGGTATTAGTACAGGAGCTGCTTTTGGTGCATCTAAAATCTGGTATCCCGAATATTTTGCTCAAGTAGTAATTTATTTTTTAAGACTTGGTTTTAGAGTTATTTTATTTGGAAATGGAAAGGAAGCTTTAAATAATCAAGAGATCTATAAATATGTTTGTAAAGAGGTAGGTGAAGATAGGTTAGAAAATTTATTGGATTTAAGTAATCAAACAAACATCTTAGAATTAATAGATTGGATTGCAAGTTTGGATATTTTTTTAAGTAATGATAGTGGTCCGATGCATGTTGCAGCAGCTTTAGATATACCATTGGTGGCCTTATTTGGTGCCACTCATCCGACATATTGCCTTCCTTGGAAAAATACTAAAAATATTATTATTAATAAGCATCTTGAATGCTCACCTTGTCAAAAAAAGATCTGTCCTTTAGGACATCATCTGTGTATGAAAAGTATAAAACCACAAGAGGTAATTCAAGCTATTCATCAACTTTTAAAGGAATATTATGCAAATTGATCTCGCAACATCTTCTTTATTAACAAAGTATAAAATACTAAGCAATTCTGTAACACCAAGACCCATTGCTTGGATAGTTACAGTAAATAACAATGGAGTGGTCAATATGGCTCCATTTTCTTTTTTTGCACCAATTAGTACAGATCCTGTAGCATTTTCTATATGTTTTTCCCTTAAGAGCAATGGAGATCTTAAAGATACCTTTAAAAATATTCTTGAAGAAAGAAGGGCAACGATATGCATGTGTGATATGAAAAACTTGAAATCAATGCATCTAACCTCTCAGGAAATAGATTCTCAAACAAGTGAAGCATTGGTTTTTGATATTAAATTAAAGGTAATAAATCCTCTTTATCCTCCTATACCTGAGCATACAAAAGGAGCCTTTTTGTGTGATTTTCTTGATATCTTAAAAATTGGAAAAAGCTCAAAAACGGTTTTAATGGAAGCAAAAGAGTTTTTTATCGATGATGAATTTTATAATCCAAATTTGGATTTTCGGTTTGATAATGTTGGTAGAGTAGGTAAAGAATATCAGATAACAACAAAGGCTATAAAGCCTACAGAACTTATTTAAACCATTGTATGATTTAAGTAAGTTATCATTTGCAATTTTTGCATCAAGCTTTGTATGGTTTGTTGCATTTTTGGATTAATTCCTTGTTGCTTTCTGGTGGCCTCAAAGCTATCAAAGTCAAGTTTAGGGCTTTTTTTAGCTAAAAAATCCATCGCCACTTCTTCTTGTTGGTTAATAAGAGCCTCTCTTTTTAGCTTATCGGCAAGTGCTAGAAATGAAGGGACATCTTTGAGTGCATCTTTTATATAGGGTCTAATTTGTTTAATTTTTTTGTAGTCTTGAGAGAGATCAAGATAATCTTGTGCATTTTGGTTTGATAATTTTATGTAGTTTGACTGACTCTCTAACTCTTGTAATTCTGATGCATTTTTAGTTTGAAAAATATTCTCTTGGTAGCGTTTGGAAAGAATATTTGATAGTGAATGATTTTGATTTTGTATTTGCATAAGTTCCCCTAAGTTTTACAAAATACAAAGCAAAAAATATTCCATATATAAAGGTATAAAGGCTTAAAAATAAAGATTATGAAAAAGAATACAACTATAGAAAAAGTGAAGTTAAAAAGGTAATGAAAGATAAAAATAACTCTAATATAGAGTTATTTTTTTTAATGCTGATCCTCTTCTTGGACCAAGACTGCACCTGCAAGATAAACATAAGTAAGAATCATAAAGATGAAAGCTTGTAAGATTCCCATAAAGAAAAGAACTAAAAAAGGAGCCACAGGGACAACCCAAGGAACAAGCATCAGCATCACAAGCAAGAACATATCATCACCTTTAATATTACCAAAGAGACGGAAAGTAAGGGAAATGATTCTAGAAAAGTGCGAAATAATCTCAATTGGAAGCATCAAGGGCGTAAGAAGTTTAATAGGCCCCATAAAATGTTTAAAATAATGAACAAAACCCTGAGCCTTAATTCCCTCAAAATGATAGAAGAAAAAAACAACCAAAGCTAAAACTAAGGTGAAATTCCAGCTTGCAGTAGGCGCTTCAAATCCTGGGATTATGCCCACCATATTACAAAAGAAAACAAAGATTGCAATTGTACCAGTAAGCGGAAGATATCGGAGTGCATATTGCTCACCAATTACATCCTTTGCAACCCCTAACATCCCAGATATAACTGCCTCATAAATATTTTGTAGACCACTAGGCACAATTTGCATTTTCTCCGTAGCTAATTTACCTAAAAATACTGCAAGAAGAGCACATAGTATTGTATGAAACCCAATGATAAAGGTATGATCCCCACTAATAAGACCAGCAAAAGTAAAAAATCTACTTTCTAATTCCATATTCCTTCCTTAAATTTATTCAACACCTAATTGTCTTATTCTATCAAATCTAGACCGAAAAAGAGCATAAAATTAATTAAGATTTAAGATCAAGATCTTTGACCTTAACTGTTGTTTTGCAGATATAATCATGCAAACATTCCTTAGTTTTACTAAAAAAAGGAAAAAAAAATCCTATAACAAGTGCCATGGAAATTAACCAAACAAAAAACCTCACAAGAGCTTTTAAAAATCCAATGGGCTTACCATCAAGATTTACCAACTTAATTGATGCATACCTAAAACCAGGAGTTTGCTCTTTGAGATAAAAGAGAAATGAGCTAACTAATCCATATAATAGAGAGCAAAGAAAAATAGCATAAGGATTATTCCTGAAGGCTTCAGCACTCCCTAAGATAAAATAGGTTACAAAGTACAAAATTGGGACATAAATCATAAAAATATCAATAATAAAAGCCTTAAGTCTTGGGATTAGTAAGGTTTTTTGTAAAACTTCCTTCAATTTTAATTTCCTCTACTGCCTGGCTTAATAGCTTGAGAGCCTTCTTTACATAAAGGACAATCATTAGGCTCATACATATTAAAAACAAAATCTTCTAATGCAAATAGTGGAGTGTTATCAGGTAATTTACACTCAGGTTTTTTTGTGGCATTTCCACCTACTCTTTTACAAAAACCACGATTTGCCAATCCTGCATAAGCTACAATGATAGCGCCTTTCTCTTGAACACAATGTGCAGATTCCAAAGCAGAGCCACCAGTGGTAATAATATCCTCACAAATGAGAATTTTTTCTTCTTTTTTGACTTCAAATCCCCTTCTTAAAGCCATTTTCCCATTTACGCGTTCTGTAAAGATAAATCTAACTCCAAGTGCTCTAGCAAGCTCATATCCAGCTAAAATACCTCCTAATGCAGGAGCACACACACAATCTACCTCAATTCCATATTCTTTAATTTGATATGCAAGAGCTTGGGCAAGCACTTCTGCATTCTTTGGATCTTCTAGGACTCTTGCAGATTGTAAGTAGGTGTCAGAATGATTTCCACTACTTAATAAAAAATGGCCCTTTAATAGTGCATTAGCTTTCTTATAATATTCAACAATATCAAGCTTATTCATTTTAAACCTTCATTACTTCTTCTTCTTTGTTTTTTGTCAAGTCTTCTATTTTTTTTACAAACTCATCTGTATAGCTTTGAATATTTTCTTGTGCCTTTTTGCTTTCATCTTCTGTAATGGTTTTATCTTTTTCAAGTTTTTTAATTTGATTATTGCACTCTTGTCTGATATTTCTAATGGCTATTTTTGCCTTCTCTCCCATCCCCTTTGCATCTTTTGCAATTTCTTTGCGTTGTTCCTGGGTCATAGGAGGAAAGAAAAGCTTGATTGCTTCTCCATCAGAGTTAGGATTTACCCCGATATTAGCCTCTTGTATCGCCCTTTCGATTTCTTTTAAGAGATTTTTTTCCCAAGGAGTGATAATGATTGTTGTAGCATCTTGTGCAATCACAGATCCTACTTGATTAAGAGGTGTTGGACTTGAGTAATAATCAACCTTAATATTATCTAAAATACTCACAGAAACCTTTCCACTTCTTAAGGTAGAAAAATCTCTTTTTAATGATTCAACACTCTTTTCCATATGGCTTTTTGCGTGTGTAAAAATTTCTTGTAGCATAAAATTACTCCTTATTTTGTAATAAAGGTGCAATAGGTGCACTTGGTGTTTGTAATTTATTTTCTAATGGACTTTGTGGCACAATTGTTTCTTTGTTGGTCTCAATTAAACTTTTTTTGAAATCCTTGTTGTAAAAATATCCCAAAGCAATTGTATTTGCTAAAAATAAGGCCCCTAGAGTAAAGGTAAGCTTTGACATAAAACTTGCAGGACCTTTTGCGCCAAATACAGATTCGTTGCTACTGCTATAAGCCCCTAAGCCAATACTTGAGCTTTTTTGCATTAAAACAACAATCACAACAAGAAGAGAAAGTATAATTTGAGAGACAAAAAGGATACTTATCATAAAACAACTCCAAACTATGTAGAATAAGGCGGTATTTTATCAAAAAAAACTTGATGATAAGGTTAAACTCTTTTATAATACGATCCAGGCTTTTATTTATAATAGTAGATGTTTAAGGGTATAAGGAGTAAGTTTTGATAAAAAAAGTTTTTTCAGGCATTCAACCTACGGGGCAAATTCATTTGGGGAATTATCTAGGAGCTGTTAAAAATTGGGTAGATTCTCAAGATAGTTATGAAAATATTTTTTGCATTGTCAATTCTCATGCTATTACAATCCATCAAGATCCAGAAATTCTAAGAAAAAAAACCTTAGAGCTTGCTACAGTACTACTTGCTTGTGGTATTGATCCTAAAAAGTCACATCTCTTCATTCAAAGCGAAGTAGATGAACACGGTGCGCTTGCTTGGATATTAGATTGTAATATATCAGTGGGAGAGATGAGCCGTATGACACAGTTTAAGGATAAATCTAAAAAAAATCCAAAGAATATTAATGTTGGATTATTTAATTATCCTGCACTAATGGCAGCAGATATTTTGCTTTATCAAACAGATTTGGTTCCTGTGGGAGAGGATCAAAAACAACATCTTGAATTAGCAAGGAATGTGGCACAAAAATTTAATCGTGATTTTGGAGAATGTTTTAAGATTCCAGAACCTCTTATTTCAAAACTAGGTGCAAGAGTAATGGGGCTAGATGATCCTACTGTAAAAATGAGTAAATCAGCAAAAGGTGCAAATCACGCAATATTTTTACTTGATAGTGCAGATGATATTAGAAGGAAAATTAAAAAAGCCACAACAGATTCTTTAGGATTAATTACTTTTGATGATGAGCGAGCTGGGGTTTATAATCTATTAAGTATTTATGAGGCCTTTAGTGGAAAGACAAGGGCAGAAATAGAAAACCACTTTCTAGGAAAAGGGTATGGTGTTTTTAAGGCAGAACTTGCAGATCTTATAATTGAAAAATTAACCCCAATTCAGCAAAAATATCAGGAATTGTCTCAGGATGAGCAATATATTCAGACAATTTTAAAGGAGGGTAGTGCTAGAGCAAAGGAAATAGCCTCAGAAACTTACCAAAAAGCCAAAAAACTCATAGGATTGATTTAAGATAAAATGGTGGAGCATAGCGGGTTCGAACCGCTGACCCCAACGCTGCCAGCGTTGTGCTCTCCCAACTGAGCTAATGCCCCAATTAATGAGGTTGTAGAGTGCTATTATAGCACAAAATTAGGAATTTAATTCTTGATAGTGTTTGAGATAAGTTTGGTGCATTGATTGGGTTAAATCTTCATACCAGTTTTCATTTTTTAGATCTGGAGTAAAAGAATCCATTATAATCATTCTTGCCCTATTTGTTTTGCTCTCAAAGGGAGAAGTGTGATAGAGTTTTCTTGTATTAACTAAAACAATGGGTTGAATCTTTAGATTAAATTTTTCAGCAAGAATTTTTGCTCCAGCCTTAAAAGGTAGAAAATCCTCTAATCCATTGCTTCTAGTTCCTTCTGGAAATATAACCAAAGGTCTTTTTTGATCAATCTTTTCTTTTGCCATTTTTAGTAAAAAAGCCAATCCTCTCTTATCTTCTCTATCAAGCAAAATCATTTCAGGACCTCTTAGTGCATAGCCATAAAAAGGAATATCACCAAGTTGTTTTTTTGCTACCCAACAGATATTTTTAGGATGGTATGCTTCAAGGCATAAGATGTCTGTAAGACTTTGATGATTCATAACAATTAGTGTTGCTTCTTTATCAAATTCTCCTACTTTTTCAAGTTTAAAACCATTGAGAGGAAACCAAATTTTACAAGCCCTTCTGGCATAAAAAGCATTATTTTTTTTTCTGGTTAAAAAAATAAAAAACATTATTACAGCTAGCCCCACAGCAATGAGAAAAGTTGCATAAATTCCTTTAATTCTTGTCATTTTTCTTATCCCTTTCAATCCAACCAATTCGTCCATCAGGAGTTATGATTTTATAAAAATCTTGGTGATTCCCAATGATTTCAACAACCATAGGTTTGCTCACAATAAAGAGGGTTGTTGAGTTATGAGTGGGCAATATTTTAATAATTTGATCTTTTTGTAAAATGATATCGTTACGATAAAAAATATGCCATAAGAGATAAACAAACAAGCATAGAGTCATTAATAAAACCATTTTTTTACGCCAAAAGAAAATATAAACTACAATGCAAATAAGAATAGCTACTATTAAAAACAAAGTAGAATAAAGCAAAAATATATTCTTAGGTTTTAAATCATCTTGTCCTGCAGTGCTATCTTGAGAGACTACAATTGGAATAGATAGAGTTTCAAATTGATTTTTTATTAAAGAAAAAAAGTCAAAACTAAAGTTAGAGTATTTTTTGGGAAAAATACAATAAAAAATCCCCTTATCTTTTTCTATGGATTGGAACTCTTGTTTAACGATATCTGTATATGGTAGAGAAAAATCTTCTAAGTTGGCATTATCACTTTGTATTTCTAATACTAAAATATTATTAGCCTCATCATAGCGTTTTGTTTTTGAACGCAGTATTTTTAAACTATCTCCTACAACCCCAGAATATTTTGGGTTGGATTTAAGGTTGTAGATTTCAAGAGACACTTTAGGCGAAATAGCAATATCTTGATATTTTTCATTTTTGGATATAGCAGTTGCTTTAATTTGAGGTAATTTTGCATTTTTTGAAATGATTTTATAGATATATTTTGCTTGGTAAGTTCCATCACTTTGTAGTTTCCAAGAAATCTCATCTTGATTTATAAGTTCCACACCATCAGATTTTATGGGTGCCTCATAGCTAATATCAAAAAGTTTAGCATCAGAAAGAAGCAATAGACTATAAGTGGCTTCAATTTTTTGACCAATATATAGTGTTGAATCTAAAATTTCCTTTGGAGTTATATTTTTAATGTAAATAATTTTAGAGGGAGAAAAAGGGAGTTCTAGTGTTTTTTCCTCAAAATCATGTTCTTGTGTAAAAGCAAAAGATAGAATTAAAAGGGATAAAAAGATTTTTTTAATAAAAACCATCAAACTAACCACAAAGTGATTTTAGCATATGTATCCCTATATCATTGCCAAGTATAGGTTCAATTGCCCTTTCAGGATGAGGCATTAATCCAAAAATATTTTTATCCTTATTGCAAATGCCTGCAATATCCATCAATGAACCATTTGGATTATTTTTGTAGGTGAGTAAAATTTGATGATTCTCTTCAAGGGAAGCTAAAGTTTCTTGATCTGCAAAATAGCTTCCATCAGCATGTGCAATTGGAAGAATGATTTCTTGATTAACTTGATAGCTTTGTAAAAACTTATTATCCGTGTTTTTGATGATTAATTCTTGATTTTTGGAAATAAAGGATAAGTTAGAATTTCTCTTCAAAGCACCTGGCAATAGACCAGATTCTGTAAGAATTTGAAAACCATTGCAAATACCTAGTACTAATCCTCCATTGTGTGCATATTCTATCACCGCCTTCATAATTGGAGAGAATCTAGCAATTGCTCCACTTCTAAGATAGTCTCCATAACTAAAACCACCTGGAATAACAACAAGTTTTGTATGTGTTGGGAGTGATTTTTCCTTGTGCCATATGATTGCAACTTCTTGGTTTAGTTTTTCTGCATATGCATACTGCATATCCCTCTCACAATTTGTCCCTAAAAATTGAAGTATTGCAATCATCTTTAGTCTTCTAATTGGATATTAAAATCTTCAATTACAAGATTAGCCAATAATTCTTGAGCCATTCTTTGACATTCTTGCATAGCTTTTTGCTTGTCATTATAATCAAGTTCAATTGTAATTTTTTTACTCATTGTAACAGAACCAATTCCTTCAAATCCAAGACTAGCTAAAGCGTTGCTTACAGCCTTTGCTTGGGGATCTAACACACCATTTTTTAGTTGGACAAAAATATGAGCCTTCAATTCTTACTCCTTAGTATGCGTTTTAATACCTCTTCATATGCAACTTTTACATTTCCAAGATCTTGTCTAAAAACATCTTTATCAAGTTTTTGATTAGTGTGTTTATCCCAGAATCTGCAACTATCAGGACTAATTTCATCAGCAAGTATAATGTTTCCATCACCATTGATGCCAAACTCAAGTTTAAAATCAATCAATTTAAGATCAATTTGAATAAAAAAGTCTTTTAAAATAGTGTTAATTTTTCTTGCTTGAGATTTTAAGAAATCCAAATCTTCTTGTTTTTGAGTGATGCCAAGAATCTTACAATGTTCATCATTGATAATAGGGTCTCCTAAGGAATCATCTTTAAAATAAAACTCTACTAAGGCAAAGGGTAATTCCAAACCATCTTTAATACCCAATCTTTTTGTAAGAGAACCTGTGGCGACATTTCTAACAACAACCTCAATGGGTAATATCTCTACTTTTTCACAAAGTATATGATTGGAATCTAAAGTCTTTTTAAAATGTGTAAGAATGCCATTTTTTTCAAGGAGTTCAAAAAGAATACTAGATATTTCACAATTTAATGACCCCTTGCCTTCTTGATTTCCCTTTTTTTCTGCATTGAATGCAGTTAGGTCATCTTTGAATTCTGCAATGATAAGATTCTTATCATCTGTGGCAAAAATTCTCTTTCCCTTTCCCTCATAAATCATTTCTTGTTTTTGCATTATTTTTTATCTTCCTTTTTAATTTCTTTTTTCTCTAGAGGATTGATAATATTCCAACTCTTTAGCAAATCAATAGCGGTTTTTAATTGAATATCATTATTGACATCAGTTAGGGTGATGAGATTTTTCTTTTGTTCTTCTTTTGTTTGCTTTTTTGTATTTTTATTTTCTTGAGCATCCTCATCTAGTTTATTTAACTCATTTTGTAAATGGTTTTTTAAATCCGCTTCTTTAATCTCAAATCCTCCATCACTTTGAGGAACAGCACCAGGATGCACAACTATATCTGGGGTAACACCTACTGCTTGGATGGTTCTTCCACTTGGAAGATAATATTTTGATGTGGTAAGCTTGATTGCAGAAGTAGGATCAAGAGGCAGTACAACCTGAACACTTCCCTTTCCAAAAGAGCTTTCTCCTACAATTATGGCTCTTTTATAATCCTGCAATGCTCCAGATACAATTTCACTTGCACTTGCAGTTCCACCATTAATAAGCACAACAATAGGAAGTTTTTCATAAGGAGCTTTTCCATTAGCTTTATACTCAATATTTTCGCTCTTTACCTTTCCTTTTTGTGAAACAATTACCCCATCTTTAATAAAGAGCTCTGAAAGACCAATGGCTTGATTAAGCAGACCTCCAGGATTATTGCGAAGATCTAGGATTAAACCTTCAATTTTTCCTGCTTTATCCAAAGCATTTTTTACAGAATTAGTTACATTTTTATCAAAAGAATTTACACGAACATATAAAAACTTTTCATTTTCAATTTTTTTAGCATAAACAGATTTTACTTGAATAATATCTCTAGTGATTGTAAAATCTAGAGGTTTTGGGGCATTTTTTCTATAGATAGTAAGCTTTACAGATGTTTTAGGTTTTCCTTTCATCTTGCTTACAGCATCATCAATATTCATATTAAGAGTGCTTTCATTATTAATTTTTAAAATGATATCACCACTTTTTAGTCCTGCTTTTTGTGCAGGAGTATCATCAAGAGGTGCGATAATCGTCAAAGCTCCATCCTTCATACCAATTGTAATTCCAAGACCTCCAAATTCACCTTCGGTTTGAGCCTGTAAATCTTTAAATTTTTTTTCGGTGAGATAATCTGAGTGTGCATCAAGATTGGTTAAAAGACCAGCAACTGCTTTATCAATAATTTCTTTCACATCAATATCATCAACATAATGACTCTCAACGATATTGATAATTTTTGTAAGCTTGTCATAAGCCTCAATTCTATCTTTTTGAGAAACTGTCTTTTTTTGAGAAACTTCGCTCTGTGCATACAAATTGCCAAGTAAAAACATCAAAACTAAACTAGAGGTTGCAAAACCAGCGAGAAAAATCTTTTTCATGACTTTAGATTCCATCTCCTAAAATACTAAGATTATAGTAAAAACACTTAATTTTTTGGATTATTTTTGTATAAAAATGAATTCTATCAAAAGATAAATAAACTTTTTATATGAATATCTAAAAAATATCAATCTAAGCAAAATTTAGTTTAAAAATATAAAATAACTTGACATTATGAGACTAAACTTATATAATGCTTCTCATATTAAGATTTGAAATTTTATTTAAGGAGTTTGTGATGAATATTTTTGAAAAAATGACAAACCAACTCAAAGAGACATTAGATTCTGCGTTAGCTCTTGCTTTGCATCAAAAAAATCAAGAAGTGGATTTTTCACATATGATTTGGGCATTATTAAATAATACCCAATCTTCATTTTTCCAAGTTTTAAGCAAAATGCAACTAGATACAGCAAGTTTGGAGCTTGAAGCAAGAAGTAGTGTGGAAAAACTTCCAAGAGTCTCTAATATTGTTAAAGAGAATATGTCTCTTTCAAAGAGATTGCAACAAGCACTTGTAAATGCTGAAGGTTTGGCAGTAAAAAATGGTGATAAGTTTATTGCGCTAGATACCTTTATTCTTGCAAATTTAGATGAATTAAAAGAGATCTTTAATACTTCAATTGATTTTTTGGAATTAAAAAAGAATTTTGAGCTTTTAAGAGGAGGAAGAAAGATACAAGATGCTAGTGGAGATGATGCACTAGATTCTTTGCAAAAGTTTGGTGTTGATCTTACACAAAAAGCAGCCCAAAATCTTTTAGATCCTGTAATTGGGAGAGATGAAGAAATTACTAGGGTGATGCAGATTCTCATTAGAAAAACTAAGAATAATCCTATTTTATTGGGCGAACCTGGTGTTGGTAAAACAGCAATTGTTGAGGGTTTGGCACAGCAAATTGCAAAAAAAGAAGTTCCTTTATCTTTGCAAAATAAAAAGGTGATTGCATTGGATATGAGTGCTTTGGTGGCTGGTGCAAAGTATCGTGGGGAGTTTGAAGAAAGATTAAAAAATATTATTGATGAGGTAAAAAAGGCAGGAAATATTATTTTATTTATTGATGAAATACATACAATTGTTGGTGCAGGGGCAAGTGAGGGGAGTATGGATGCTGCAAATATTCTCAAACCAGCTCTTGCTAGGGGAGAACTACATACTATTGGAGCAACAACTTTAAAAGAATATAGAAAGTATTTTGAAAAAGATGCTGCTCTTACAAGAAGATTTCAACCTGTAAATTTAAATGAACCCAGTGTTCCAGAGGCATTACAAATTTTAAGAGGGTTAAAAGAGAAATTAGAAACTCATCATAATGTAAGTATTACTGATTCTGCATTAGTTAGTGCTGTAAAGCTTTCGCATCGGTACATTACAGATCGATTCTTGCCTGATAAGGCAATTGATTTAATTGATGAGGGTGCGGCAGAATTGAAGATGCAAATAGAATCAGAACCTAGTGTTTTAAGAATTATTAAAAGAAATATTCAAAGACTTGAAGTTGAAAAGCAAGCCCTTCATATGGAAGATAATCCCGCAAACCAAGCAAGACTAGAAGAGATACAAAAAGAATTAGAAGATGCCATTGAGAGAAAAAACACTTTGCAGATGCAATTTGATAATGAGAAGATTGTATTTAAGGAAATTGCAGAAAATAAAAATGAAATAGAATCTTTAAAAAGAGAATCAGAGCTTGCTAAGCGCGATGGAAATTATACTAAAGCAGCAGAGATTGACTATAGCAAGATTCCTGAAAAGCAGAAGAAACAAGAAGAATTGCTAAATAGATGGGAGATGATGCAGTCTCAAGGGACTTTGTTAAAAAATGCCCTTACGCAAGAGAGCATTGCAGAGATTGTGTCAAGATGGACCCAAATTCCTGTTAAAAAAATGCTTCAAGAAGAAAAAGAGAAGATTTTAAATATCCAACAAGAATTAAAAAAGAGTGTTGTAGGACAAGATGAGGCACTTAATGCAATTGCAAGAGCAATCAAAAGAAACAAAGCAGGACTTAGTGAGAGTTCAAGGCCTATAGGGAGTTTTTTATTTCTAGGGCCAACAGGGGTTGGAAAAACTCAAAGTGCAAAAACATTGGCGCAATTTTTATTTGATAGTCAAAAGAATCTAATCCGCATTGATATGAGTGAATATATGGAAAAGCATGCTGCTAGCAGGCTTGTTGGTGCTCCCCCTGGATATGTTGGATATGAAGAGGGAGGACAACTCACAGAGGCGGTGAGACGCAAGCCTTATAGCGTAGTATTGTTTGATGAAATTGAAAAAGCACATCCTGATGTTTTTAATATCTTATTGCAGGTTTTAGATGATGGAAGATTGACAGATAATAAGGGGGTAGTAGTTGATTTTAGAAATACAATTATTATTCTTACAAGCAATATTGGAAGTGACAAGATTTTAGAAATTAAGGATAAGGCAGAAAGAGAAAAGGCAATCCAAGAAAGTCTTAAGATGTATTTTAAGCCAGAATTCTTAAATCGGTTGGATGATATTGTAATCTTTAATCCTTTAAATCTAGAGGGAATTGTGGAGATTGTAGATATTATGTTTGAAGAGATTAAAAAGAAAGTGTTAGAAAGGGGAATACAAATAGAGCTTACACAAAGTGCAAAAGAGTTTATTGCTCAAGCTGGTTTTGATCCTATCTATGGAGCAAGACCTCTTAAGAGAGCATTGTATGAAGAAGTTGAAGATAGACTTGCAGAGCTTATATTAGAAGATAAAATAACAGAGGGGGATAATATTTTATTTGATTGCAAGGATGGTGCTATAATAGCACAAGTTCAAAAAAGATAGCATAGGCTAAAATATTAAAGATGAGGTGACTATGGAGTTAGATTTTTATGCAACTTTAGTTTGTATGGTCATTGTTTTATTACTAGGTCGTATTATTCTTGATAATATAAAGATTTTGCGTGATTATAATATCCCAGAATCTGTTGTGGGTGGATTGTTGGTTGCAGGCATTGTGGCTATCGTTTTTAAGGTTTTTGGCTATAAAATTAAGTTTGATTATTCATTGCAAGAACCCTTGATGCTGGCTTTTTTTACTTCAATTGGGTTGAATGCAGACTTGGCTTCCTTAAAAAAAGGAGGTTTTGTCTTGGTAAAATTTTTATTTATTGTAGGAATTCTTCTACTCTTGCAAAATATTATAGGAATAGCCCTAGCAAGAGGATTAAATCAAGATAGTCTTATAGGATTACTGGGTGGTTCAATTACAATGAGTGGAGGACTTGGGACAGGTAGTGCTTGGTCAGATGTTTTTGCAAAAGAGCCCTTTTTGCTTTCAAATGGCAAAGAACTAGCGGTTGCTTGTGCAACTTTTGGATTAATTTTAGGGGGTTTAATTGGTGGTCCTGTTGCAAGATTTTTAATCAAAAAATATGATTTAAAAACACCACAAGTAAGTGATAAGGAAACAATTGGTTTTGAATCTCCAAAAAAACAAAGATTGATTACTGCTTCAAGTTTTCTTGAATCTTTAGCTTTGATTGCTATATCTTTGTTAATTGGGAAAAAACTTGGTGATTGGTTACAAGGGAGTATTTTTGCATTACCTACATTTGTATGGTGTTTATTTGTTGGTGTAATTTTACGCAATCTTTTATCACTTTTTAAAATTCACCAAGTTTTTGAGCGTGAGATATCTGTAATTGGAAATGTGAGCCTGTCTTTGTTCCTAGCTTCATCTTTGATGTCTCTTGCGCTTTGGGAACTCTCTAACCTTGCACTGCCTATTGTTATACTACTTTTAGCACAAACCTTATTGATGATTGTTTATGTAATCTTTGTTACCTTCCCTTTAATGGGAAAAAACTATGATGCAGCAGTTTTGTCTGCAGGGCATTGTGGGTTTGGATTAGGAGCTACCCCAACAGCAATTGTAAATATGCAGGCAGTAACTCAAACTCACGGACAAAGCCATATTGCCTTTTTGATTGTACCAATGGTGGGGGCATTTTTTATTGACATTATTAATGCGGTGGTGATTAAGCTTTTCTTGCTCTTACCATTTTTTCCTCACTAATTTTTATTCTTTCAAAGGGGATTTTTAATCCCCTGTTTGATTGGTTGCTAAGGCGATACAAAAAGAAATTAATATCCTAGAGATTTCTTTGTTTTTACCCCAAGGTCTTCTATTTTTTTAAATCTTGAGAGTAGGTTTCCATTACCTGTTTGAAGTTTATTTTCTAGATCATCCTTTGTTTTTTGCAATCTTTCAAGATGGGTTTTTAGCTCTTCAAAACTTTTAATAATGCCCAAAAATTTGTCATAAAATTTTCCAATCTCATCAAAAGCTTGAGTAATATTTTCATTACGCTTGATATTAAGCCAGGTAATGCTAATAGTCTTTAAGGCCATAAAAAGAGTGTGTGGAGTGGTAAGATAAACTTTTTTGCTATAGGCATATTGATAGATGTCACTATTTGCTTCAATTGCAAGATCTAAGATATTTTGATAGGGAATAAATAATAAAATAAAATCATAAGTATTGTCTTGAATATGACTATAAGGTTTCTTTGCAAGTTCATCAATTCTTTGTTTTAGGTTTTTATAGATCTCTAAACATACTTGAGAATCCACTTCTTTAAAGTCAAAACTATTTGGAAGGGTAAATTTTGCATCAATGATAATGCTCTTATCCCTTTCAAGATAAATGATTGCATCAGGGATATAAGTAGAGCCTTCAAACTTTAATTGCTCTTGGAGTTTGTATTGCTCTCCTTCAACCAATCCGCTATTTTCTAAAATATTTTTGAGTTGCAGTTCTCCAAAATTTCCCCGTGTTTTTTTATCACCTTTGAGAATTTGAGCCAATTTATCTGCATTTTCTCCAATATTTTGTGTAAAGCTAAACATACTTTTGATTTGGGTTTCAATTTTTATTTCATTTTGAGTAAGCCTTTCAGAATAACCCTTAATCTGCTCTTTAATGGGATTAAAAATTTCATCTAATATTTTTTTGGAATCCTCATTGAGCATATTTTTATTTTGAGCCAATAAAAGTATATTTTGATCTTGGTAGCCTTCTTTTAGCCTTCTTTCAAGTATTTCAAGATTTTGTTGATAATTTTTTTCAAGAATTTTGATTTGTTCTTGATAATCTTGTTTTTGTTGCTGTTTTTCCTGTGTGAAGTATTGCTCCTGTTTTTGAAGCATTTGATTTTGTATTTTGTAATGAATATTTTCATCCTGTAGTTGTTTAGATTCCTTCCTAAGCTTGAGAAGTAAAAAAAGAAAGATTAAAGAAAATACTAGACTACAGATGAAAAGTATGAGATAGATATTATCCATTGCTATATTTTATCCTTAAAAAATTTCTTAAAATGAAAAACCACCACCTACTTGCACAGCCATATATCTTGGCATATAGCTTCCAGTTTCTGCTTTTGTCCCAACTTGAAATGCAATATCAAAAATTCCAAGGATGTTTAAACCACTTGTGATAATAAGCCCATTATCTTGTCTTATATCTTTCATCATTCCTACACGCATATCAACCGCTTTAAGATCAAATTTCAATCCCCCTCCAATCATTTGACTATATTGTTTTTTATCACTATAAGCAAACATTTCATTGGGCAGAATATCTGCATCAAATGCGATTGTGACATAAGGTTGGTTATAGGCAAAACCCACGCGATATTGGGGCTTAATAGAAACTTTTGTATTGCTAAATTTAAAAGTTGGAGTATTGATATTTTTAGCAACAAAACCAAAAGTAAGATATCTAAATTTTGGTAGGTCAATTCCATAGGTTATGCCAAGATCTACCCCAAAACCATGAGAGCTTTTTAAGCCTGATTGAGTCTTAAAGCTAGAAACAATCTGATTAATATTTGTATCTTTTTTGATAGTGATTTCTCTTTCAAATAAAATCGCATTCATATACTTAAGATTGATTCCAATATCAAGATTGGAGTTTGAGAAGAAAAAAGTTCTAGCATAGGTGATGGGAACCTCTGATAAAAGAAGATTATGTGTTGCAATATGACCTATCTTATCACCCTCAATTGCACCAAGGACTGAGTTTTTATAGCTATTTTCATCAGATGCGCTTACATTGCCACTGGAATCTACCTTATAATAGGCATTACCATTGGTTTTGATGATTAAATCTTTACCTGAAAAAGATGTGCCTGCAGAGATATTAGAATACAAAGAGGCAAAATAAGAAATTGCCAAAGATCCAAAAGTGCCTCTCATTGCAGCAGGAGAAATTTGTAAGGAGATTCCATTTTGAGAAGTAAAGCTTAAATGGTTTTGTTCAAAAATATCCATAAGGGTTGAAAAATCCCCATAAAGCTTTGTCAGCTTGGTCTTGTTGTCTTCATTTATTTGTAAGGTTTGTGAATTTTGACTGCCAATTTGTATGGAATTGGCATTATTTAGCATCCCCTTAAAATCAAACTTAATCAATCTATCAATATTTTTTTGTTGGTATCTTCCACCTAGTGTAAATCCAAAGCGAACTTTATTATCAATACTTATAAGTGCAGGGTTGTAATACGCACCAAAGGCAGAGGATTGTAGAGCTACTCCAGCACCTCCCATACTGATAGAAGTATTCCCCATATTGCCAAAATCAAGTCCAAGTCCAAAGCTTGAAAAAGCTAATGCCCATAGTAGGATTTTCTTATTCATATTAAGCTCCTAGGCTTTGAGGATTTTTTTAAATCTTAGCTACCTCTTAGCAAAACTTAAAGGATATTTACTTATCAAAGTAAAAAAGCAATCTAAGCTTATATAAGCTAAGCAAAATTACCTATCTTATATCGTTATTTTTTCTCAAAAAATAAAATGATCTCTGATGCTATCCCAACCTCTGGACAATCAAAACAACCATTATTTTTAAGTGATTGTATTGTAGCAAAAAAGTAAGAAGTTGGATATAGGATAAAAGACATTAAAATAAGCTTAAAATCTCAAAAAATTACTGATTAATAAAACCCATTGAATGTGTAAAATTAGTTTTATAAGTAATGATATGTAGCTCCTGATCTTTCTTAATTTCTGAAATACTCTCATCAAAAATTGCAAAAGCCTCACAGTTGCAAAAGGTGCTAATTGCACTAGGACTATATTTCCCCTCTTTATAAGGAGTAAAAATACCTTGTTGATATTGTCCCAAAATAATATGAGAGCGTTTGTTTTTAAAATAAAGAGGCGTGCTGGATTTTGCTTTAATAAAAGAGGGATAAAAATCACTAGCATTGCTTAGTCTTTGCAATATTGGAATAACAAAAGCTAGTAGGTTTGAGATAGCACTAAGTGGATTTCCAGGTAGGCAAAAGAAATAACACTGATTTAACTTTGCAATCATTATGGGTTTGCCAGGCTTTAAATTTATCTTATGATAAAAGATTTGTGCTTGATTTTTAAGTAAAATCTCCTCCAATAAGTCAGCATTTCCCATACTTACACCACCACTTGTGATAATAACATCATATTTCTCAGAGGCTTTTAAAATTTCTTTCTCTAAAGTAAGATCGTCTTTTAAGATTCCTAGGTAATTGCAATGATGTTGATAAGCATTTAGGGTTGCAATAATGCTTGGCGCATTAATATTGTAGATTTGATGCTCTAAGGCTTGCGTACCTACCTCTTTGACTTCATTGCCACTTGAAAAAACTCCAATAGAGGGTTTTTGATAAACCAAAACCCTATCTAAGCCTTGAGATGCTAAAAGACCAATATCTCCAAATTCTAGCTGTCTCCCTTTATTGAGTGCAAGATCTCCTTGTGCTTTTTCTTCACCTTTTTTTCTGATATTTGCACCATCACTAAATTCTTTATAAATTTTTAAAACCCCATTTTTTAGTTCTGCATCCTCAAATGGTACCACTGCGTTAGCATTTTGTGGAATCATTGCACCTGTCATAATCCTGATTGCCTGGTTATCTTGAAGTATGATATTAGAAGAATCTACTCCTGCTAAGATGGTATTTTCTACCTTTCGATCTCCATTAAATGAAAGATTAATCGCATAACCATCCATTGCAGAGTTGTCAAAAGCTGGTAGAGGTCTTGTGATATATATATCTTGTGCAAGAATAAAGCTGTATGCATCAAAAATGCTTTTTTCTTCAGTTTTTAGATCTAAAAGCGGAAGGTTGAAATTAATTTTTAAGGCTTCTTGCAAACTAAGCATCAATACCTCCTAAAATATTTTTTCTAAAAGCTCAAAACCTAATTTTAAATGATGTTTAAAATTATAAATAATTGATGGAATGATAACAATAATTACACAAAACGCAAGAGAAATTTTTACAGGGAAACCAATTGCAAGGAGATTGAATTGAGGATGAGTTTTCATTATCATACCAAAGACTATATCTGTAAGTAAAATCATCCCTAAAATAGGAAAAGCCATTGCAAAACCGATGCTAAATAAATTAGCAAAATTATAAACAATCACTTCAAAGAGATTGTATTTTGGGTTGAAATTCCCCAGTGGTATTTTAGAGAGACTTTCAGCCACAAAAGAAAAAACTAGATGATGAAAATTTATTTGCAAGGCAATCAGTAGAGTAAGCATCATTAATACTTGGCCTACGATAGGCTTTTGTGATCCTGTAGCAGGATCATAGGCACTTGCCATTGTAAGCCCCATAGAAAAACTAATGCTATCCCCTGCAAAAGCAATGGTAGAAAAAATAATCTGTAGTGCTAAAGAGGCCAAAAAGCCAAATGATAATTCCATTATTCCAGCAAGTAAAAATTCTGTAATATTAAGATTAAGAGGTGCTTGTGGCAAGACATTGAAAAATAAAATACTCATAAAAAATGCAAGGGCTCCTCGCAAAGAAACAGGAATAAGTCCAGAATCAAAAAAGGGAAAAAATGCAAAAATCCCAGCAAATCTTAATAGGAGCAGTAAAAAGGCTTGTGTTTTACTATCTGTAAGGAGTGTTAAAAATTCCATTACTCAAAATCTCTAAAAATAGCACCAATATCTATATCATTTATTCTAAGATCTTTACACTTATTATAAATATTATTTGCGCCATCAATTAATTCATTTGAAGAAATTCCATGTGTGATTGAGATTCTTGCTTCCAAAAAAGCACTAAGCAAATCGCAAATCTTTAAAAATTCCCCATAAATAGGATTAAATTCATCTTGATTATAAGATTCTAGTAATTCTTTGGAATCTATAGCAGTTTTAGTGAAGCATTCCACCTTACAGCGGTTGCTAAATTCATCTTGTGTAAAGTATCGAATATCCTCAGCAATATTTTCAGGCACAATTTTTAAAATTTTATTTTCTACAGCTTCTCTTTCAATATTTTTAATTTGTTCATCAAGTCCCTTCACATTTCTTTTGATGGGTGAGATGATGTCTCTTGTGAGAATTTCAGGCAAATCGTGAAAAAGACCACATAAAAAGTGATTGATACGCATTTGCTTGCATACTTTGATATCAAAACTTAAGAGGTAGCTACAGATTGCAACTACAAGAGTATGACCTAAAACACTTGTGGGAGGAACCCTTGGGGTTTGACTCCATCTTTTTTGGAATCTTAATTGACCAAACATAGTAATTAATTCCTTATAACTGTGAAAGAGAATGATTTTTTGTATTCCACTTAAGTTATAGTGATCTTCTACTTCTTTATCAATAATATTTTTAATATTTTGCACATCATACATAAAGGGTGCAAAATGATAGATAATATCAAACTCCCATTTTGAGGCATAAAAATGTGCTGCTTTCAAAATTTGGTGTTCTATATCATTGGGAGGATTTTTAAGATAGGATTCCATATTTGAGAAAAACTCATATCCCCTAAGGTCTTCTTTTATATTTTCTACTACAAAATCTGCAAGTTGATTGCGGTGTGTTTTTTGCAGGGTATAAAAAACAGGAGGTTTTATATCTGTAAGAACAATGCGCGAGAAAAACTCAAAACAAAAATACTGAATGAGCTTCTCCCAATCAATAGAGATTTGCTTTTCATACTCTTCTAGTCTAGCTAGGATATAGGCAATCACAATCTTATGTGCTTGCTTATCAAGTTCTACAAATTCTACAGGCGTGGCCTGATCATTCCATCTTCTAATAGAAGCAGCAATAAAAATCTTTCTCAAAAGAGAAGTACTTAATTTTGGTTTTTGCATCCTATTTCCTACCTTGCAAATTCTACAGATCGCATTTCTCGTATTACATTAACCTTAATCTCACTAGGATATTTAAGATTGTTTTCTATATCTCTAGCAATCTCTCTTGCTAAAACTATAGTGCCCTCATCATCAACCAAATCAGCCCTTACAATCACTCTAACTTCTCTCCCAGCGCTAATAGCATAAGCTTGTTTTACTCCAAGCTTATTTGAAGCAATCTTTTCAATATCTTGCATTCTATGTAAGAAGTTTTCTAAAACCTCTCTTCTTGCCCCAGGTCTTCCAGCACTAATAGCATCAGCAGCGCATACAACAGCTGCTTCAATACTATTGGCTTCTTCATTGCCATGATGTGACATAATTGCATTAATAACCACAGGAGATTCATCATAGCGTTTGCAAAGCTCTGCACCTAGAGTTACATGATTACCGCTTTCTTGTGAGAGAACTTTGCCAATATCATGCAATAATCCAGCACGACAGGCAAGTTGGCCATCACCCCCAAGCTCTAATGCCATTAATCTAGCAAGTCTTGCTACTTCCAAAGAATGCCCCAATGCATTTTGGCCAAAACTTGCACGATATTTTAATTTTCCAATCATTGCTTGAAGCTCAGGATGAATATCATGAAGTCCTAGGTCTAAAATTACCTTTTGGCCATCTTCAAGCACTTGATTTTCCATTTCTAAACATACTCTATTGTAGGTTTCTTCAATAGTTGCAGGTTGGATTCTGCCATCTTCAATAAGTTTTTCTAGAGTTTTTAAAGCGATGGCTCTGCGGTAGAGATTAAAACTACTAAGTACAATTACTCCAGGAGTATCATCAATAATCACATCCACGCCAGTAACCATTTCAAAGGTCTTTATATTTCTACCTTCCTTACCAATAATTTTGCCCTTAACATCATCATTTGGCAAATGCACAACATTAATAAGTCTCTCTAAAGCAAATTCCCCCGCATAGCGTGAAGTGGCTTGTGCAATAATGTAATTCGCTTTCTTTTTTGCTTGTTCTATTGCTTCGTGTTCATAGCGTTTAATCATTCTGGCTTTTTGAAGACAAAGCTCCTCATCAAGTTGTTTTAAAAGCAGTTGTTTTGCCTCTTCTTTAGTAAATTGTGTATAAGAACTTAGAGTCTCTATAAGCTCATTAGATAGTTGCTTATACTCCTTTATGAGTTTGTCTTTTTCTGCTTCTTGATGTAAAATCTTGTTTTTTAGATCTTTTATTTTTTCTTTTTCACTTTTAATAAAGAGCATGTCCTTTTCATTTTGTTGAATTAGTTGGTATTCTTTTTCCTTGAGAGAACACATTTTTTCTTTATGTTCTTGTAATAAGTGATTATAGTTATCTTCATATTTTTTCTTTAGTTCAAGATCAAGTTCTTTTAATTTAATATTTTGATTTTGTAAAAGTGTTGTAGCTTCAAATTCTATGGCCTTAGCTTTGGCCTTGGCCTGTTCTATAATAATTTGTGTGTTAGAGTAAAAAAATTTTTTAGTGATAAAGTATGTGATGATTCCAATGCAGCATCCGCTTATTAGGGAGCTTATAGCAATATAAGTGATCATTCCTTTCCCTTTTAATACCAATTTGACTGCAAAAGAGAAAATCTCCCCTTATATCGTGATCTTGGGTAAGTATCTCTTTTGAAAAATAAAGATTTTTTGTTATAAAAATTACTTTTGGTTTAATCTTTAGTGCAGCAAAAAAACGATCATACATTCCTTTGCCAAAACCTATGCGCCTAAAAGTTCTATCAATGCCTAAAACAGGCGTTATCATAACATCAATTTTTTTTGGGTTTTGAATGCGTGTTTTGCATTCTAAAATTCCATATTTATTTTTTATTAAAGGCAGAGAGAATTCTACTATAGCAAAGCTAACCCCTGTAACCTTTGGGATAAAAAGTTTATAGCCTTGTTTTTTTAGCTTATAAATTAATGGAAAAATATCAATTTCTAATTTCAGTGGGCAATAAAGTAAAATATTTTTAGCTTTTAGTTGCTTAATTAAAAGAAATAATGCCTGATTAACTTGATATTTCTTTGAGTGATATTGATGGGATTGCCTCTCTAAAGAGCTCTTGCAAAACTTTCTAAACTTCTCTTTTGTATCCATTGTTTTATTTTTGTTTTTTGTATAATTGTAGGGTTTTTTTGGTTTAAAGGGAATTATTTGAGAATTTTTAGTATTTTTTTGTTAGTTTTTCCACTACTTTTTTTTGGTTGTTTTCAAGACAAAAAAAAGGAAGGAGAGGAAAGATATAGATTTGTTACACAACAAAATGAATATTTTGAAATAAAGAGCAATTTTTCTTTTCTTAGTCTTTTTCACAAGAAAAAACTCATAAAGAAAAATATTCTAGTGTTTTTCTTGGATATAGATAATCCAACTTGTTTTGAGTATTTTCAAGTTTTGGAAAATTTGCAAAGAGGTTACCCCGATTTGGAGGTTTTGGCAATTAGTACAAGAAAGCTTGCAAAACAAGAATTTATAGATTTTTATACAAAATATAAAGTTAGCTTTTTGTTGTTAAATCCTTTGGAAGCAAAAAGTATTTTGAAAGATTTTTCTAAAAAATTTGCAGAAAAAAGAGAGATTGTTTTACCATTTTTAGTCCTATATGACAAGACACAAAAAATGTACCAATACTATGAGGGAGCTGTTCCTCAAGAGATGTTTATGTTTGATTTAAAAAATCTTAATTAAGAAAGTGGGTTAGAATTCATGTTTAGTTTTTTAAAAAAGACAACTCAAAATTTAAGTAGTTTTTTGGGGGCAAAAAAGCCAGAGATAGAAAAAGATCTACTTGAAGAAGCATTGATTGAAGCAGATGTTGATTATGAAATCATTGAGTTATTGCTAGAAAACTTACCGCAAAAAGTTACGCGTAATCAGTTAGAAGTGGGTCTGTGTAGATTCTTTAGGGGAGAAAGCTATTATGATAAAGTAACTTTAAAGCCCATTGAGACAAAGCCACTTGTGGAATTAATCATTGGAGTAAATGGGGCGGGTAAAACCACAACGATTGCAAAGCTTGCAAGATGCTATAAAAACCAAAATAAAAAAGTTTTATTAGGAGCAGGTGATACCTTTAGGGCAGCAGCTATTGATCAACTAAAGCTATGGAGCGAGAAGCTAGAGGTGGATATCGTATCTACTCAATATGGAAGTGATCCAAGTGCATTAGCATTTGATGCAATTAGTGCAGGAATTGCAAGAGGAATGGATAATGTAATCATTGACACAGCAGGAAGACTGCATAATCAAACCAATCTTAAAAATGAATTATTAAAGATTACCAAAGTTTGTTCCAAAGCTCTTAATAATAAGCCTTATCGTAAAATTTTAGTATTAGATGGAACTCAAGGGAGCTCAAGTATTAATCAGGCAAAGATTTTTCATGAGATGTTGCAAGTAGATGGGGTGATTGTTACAAAATTAGATGGCACAAGTAAGGGAGGAGCAATCCTAAGTATTATTTATGCGCTAAAGATTCCAATTATAGGTATTGGAGTGGGTGAGAGTGCAGATGATTTTGTAGAATTTGATGAAAATGTTTTTATTAAAGACTTTCTAGATTCTATTTTTGATTGAAAATGGCAAAAAAACACACCCTTTTTGAATGTCAGCATTGTGGTTATCAGAGTTCTAAGTGGCTTGGAAAATGTAATAATTGCGGTGCTTGGGAAAGTTTTATTGAGTTAAAAACTAACCAAATACAGGATCTAAAAAATCTAGATATTGTGGGAAAAAATCCACCTCTTCCAATTACAGATGTAGAATATGAAAGCTTTAGTCGCTTTAGTTCAACACAAGAAGAGTTTGATATTGTTTTGGGTGGGGGAATTGTCAAGGGAGGATTGTATCTTATTGGAGGTAGCCCAGGAGTTGGAAAATCCACTTTGCTTTTAAAGGTATCAGGAGGGTTAGCACAAGAGGGCCACAATGTCCTTTATGTGAGTGGTGAAGAGAGTGCTGGACAGATTAAAATGCGAGCAGATCGCCTAAAATGTGTGCATCCAAGGCTATTTTTACTCAATGAAATTGAACTAAATATGATTAAATCACATTTGGTGAGTAAAACTTATGGGATTTGTATTATTGATTCGATACAAACCATCTATAGCTCACAGATTCTCTCTGCTGCAGGATCTGTGTCTCAAGTAAGAGAAGTAACCTTTGAGTTGATGCGTATTTCTAAAGCCTATGGCATTGCTATTTTTATCATAGGGCATATTACAAAAGAGGGAAATATTGCAGGGCCTAGGGTATTGGAGCATATGGTAGATTGTGTATTGTATTTTGAGGGAGATCCTAGTAAGGAATTAAGGATATTAAGAGGATTTAAAAATCGTTTTGGAACTACAAGCGATGTTGGAATCTTTGAAATGAAAAATGATGGATTAATCAGTGCTAAAAATGCCTCAAAGCTGTTTTTTTCAAATAAAGCAAAAACATCAGGAAGTGCAATTACTGTTTTATTAGAGGGAAGTAGGGCTTTGATTTTGGAAATTCAAGCACTTGTGAGTGAAAGTAGTTTTGCCTCACCTAAGAGATCTGCTACAGGTTTTGATACAAACCGCTTAAATATGCTTCTTGCACTCTTAGAAAAAAAATTAGAGATTCCACTTAATCGCTATGATGTTTTTATCAATGTAGCAGGTGGAATAAAGATTTCAGAGACAAGTGCAGATCTTGCAGTGATTGCAAGTATTGTTTCAAGCTTTAAGAATCGTCCTCTTAATAATGATGTGGCATTCATTGGAGAAGTGAGTCTTATAGGTGATATTCGTGAAGTAAGCCAAATAGATATGCGCCTAAAAGAGATGGAAAATTATGGTTTTCAAAAAGCAATCCTGGCAAAAAAACCCTCGACAAAAACCAAGATCAAATGTTTTGAAGTTTCTGAGGTAACTAAGTTATTAGATTGGATGTAATAAGAGTTTTTATTGTTAAAAAATGCATTTTTCACCTTAAGCTAAGGGTAAAAGCCTAAAATTGAAGTGATGAAATCTTTTTTAAATCCATAAAATTAATCCTATTTTTTATACAGTGCAAAGCAAAATATAATGACAATGTGCCATCAAGATAACCTATAACCCACTTATTCAAATATAACATTATAGAAAAGACAATGATGTAACATACAAAGACAAAACTAGATGATAATAACATAATTGCTGCATATCATAATTGTTGGATAAGTTTTTTAAAATATTTTTAAGAATAAACTCTAGGTTAAAAGCACAAGCAAAACTTCAAACTGTAATTTTTATATCATTTTAGGATTAAAAAAATGGTTTTTAAATCAACTAATTTTTAGTTTCTTATTCTAAAAATAAGAGATTTAATCAATTTAATTTATTTAAAAAATTAAGTAAAAATTCAAAATAAAATCTATATAATGTCAGCTCTTATGGTTTATAAATTGTTTTATGTTGTCATCTTATAGTTTAGATCTTTATGATCATTTGTATGTGTTTTTTGCATTATTTAAGTAGTTATATTTAAGAATTTTATAAAGAGATACAAAGATATTTTTTATTGTATTTTGTAGTTACTTTAAGCTTATGAACTGATTCTATCTGTGATTTGATACTTTTATAAACATAGGATTAAATTTAATTATATGGAGGAGGATTAGGCATGAGTTTTGATTTAAATAAAAAAGTATGGCATAGAGAGGAAGGGGATAGTAGTCTTACTATTTCTTCTTTAAAAGATGATTTTTCTAAAAGTTCAAAGTTTAAACCTCTTGTTGCAAGTTCTTTAGCACTACTTTTAGGCGTAGGCATTGTAAATGCGGAATGTGTAAGTAGTGGAGACAGCCCTATCTTATGTTCAGGATCTGATTTAGGAAGTACTCAAAAAGTTGAAACAATTACTAATGGGACACTTAAATGGGTAGAAGCTAACACTAGCAGTAGCAACTATGTAAAACCTACTTTTGAGGTTACAGGTGGAAAGACATCTACTGATATCAAAGATTTCACCATTATGTTTGGAAGCACAGGTGAATCCCCTAGTGGAGCTCTTGATGTTAATAAGCTCACTCTTACAACAAAAAATGATAATTATTTTTCAATTGTTGGAGGAACAAAAGGGGTTCAGTTAGGAGATATAGCTGATAAGGGAACTTTAACAATAGATTTTAATGGTCAAAATAATAAGACTTTTGAGCTAGATTTTAGTAAGGCAACAAGTGATTTTTCCTTGATAGGAAATCTAGAAATTAGAGGGAGTGGAGGCCAAGCAGGCAATGCATTTAATGCAAAGCTTAAGAGCGGAATACAGGGTGATATCACGATTAATTCTACAATAGCCACATCTACTTTTACAATAGGGGAAGGTTTTACAGATAATTCCAACCATGTCAAATTAGATGGAAGCATTACTGCAAATAGTGGAGTTAATACTTTTGATTTTAAGGCTAATGGAGAAATTACAGGAAATATTACAGGAAGTGGTATCATAAACCTCATCCTTGCAGATACAAAAAGTCTTACATTAAAAGGAGAGACAAATAAGATTTCTCAACTATCTATAGGTAGTACCAAGGGCACACTTGTGCTTAATGCAGGAAATTCAAAAGCCAATACCACTACAATTTCTGAAATTACAAATGGAGATAAGCTAACGCTTCAATTTGATGGAACCGCAAATAAAACCTTAAAGCTTGAAGGCACTAATGGCATTGCTTCAGCAGGTAAAAGTGGAGATGGGGCATATACTCTTAAAAGTGTAAATCTTGGAGGTACTTCTACAAAAAATACTATCGATATTACAGGGATTACAGGAAGTGCCAAAGGTCTTACGATTGCTGATACAGTTATTGTAGAATCAGGTAAAGAACTAACCCTGAGATTAAAAGACCAAGCTTTGCTAACAGCAGGGATTAATGGAGATGGGATTAAAAATCTAGTGGTAGTAGGCTCAGAAAGTGGCAAGAGTGCTACCTTAAGAAATAGTGGAAATGAACTTGAATTTAGCTCTCTGACTTTTGAAAAAGGTAGTAAAGATCAAGATATTGCTGCACATCTTCTTACTATTAAAGATTCTTCTTTTAGTAGTTTAGTAATACAAGAGGGTGTAGAGGCTACACTTACTTTAGATGGAAGCACGATCTTAACATCTTCTTATATTGGAAAAATGAGTAATACAGGGGGTATTTTTAATGTTGAATTAAAGAATAATAATGTTGAAAATAATGCAATACTGCATCTTGGAGATTCAAATGAAAAGGGAGATAATTCTTTTAGAATTAACTCTCTAAAAGCATTAGGTATAGGCAATGTGGTGGATATTACAAATATTTCAGGCACAAATAAAATTCTTATTATTACAGAAAAACTAGATGTAGCAAAAGATGGAAATTTAACTTTTATATTGGATGATGAGGAGTTGATCTTATTAGGTGGTGTTGATACAACAGAAAAAAAAGGAGATGTAAAGCTACTGATAGATGCTTCTAAAGATAGTGATGCAAAACTAAGAGGGAAGAATCTTGCCTTCTCTAACCTAGCATTTTCACAAAGTAGCACTGATAATACAAGAGCACAGTTTACCCTAAGAAACGATGCAGTTTTTGATAGCATAACAACCAATCAAAGCTCTTCTAATAAGGCAACTTCTAAGTTTATTCTAGATGCAAGTGCTAATGCAGTAACTGCAACTATAGGAAGTATTAAGGGTGAGAATTTAGATGTAGAGCTTAAGGGTAGTGCAAGTGGTGCTGAAAAAATAGCCACTTTAAATATCACAGGCGGAACTAATACAATCAATAGAATTGGCGTAAAAAATCAGGGAAGTTTAGTTGTAGGTAATACTGCAACTACTATTACAGAACGAGTTTCCTTAACAGAGAGCAATGGGTTAAATATAGAGGTTAAAGATAAAGCGGCTTTAACACTAGCAAAGGGAATTGATAGTGGTGATCAAGCAGCTGCTAATATAGTCTTTTTAGGTGGAACTCAAGCAAGTGCAGGTGGTATGAATGAAGCAACATATGCAACACTTATTCTTTTGGGGTCTGATGATAGTAAGATTAGTACCATATCAGCTAGAGGGATAAATAATATCTTTGATTTAACAAGGCTTGCAAGCACCAATAAAACACTTGCGGTTACAGGTGCAATAAAAGTAGGTGAGAGTGGGGATTTAACCTTTAAATTAAAAGATCAGACTCTTGTTTTACAAGAGGGTATTGCTGAGAATTTAAAAGGAGTTAATCTAGAAGTGATAAGTGATGCGAATTCTGGTGCAACACTTAAGGGAGGAGTAAATCTTAATTTCTCTACTTTAACTTTTGGAAACACTAAAGATCAAAAATCAAACCTCACTTTATTAAGTTCTGCAAGGTTTGATAATGTAAAAGCAGAAAAAGCACCTAAGGAAAATGAAATCAACACAACCACTCTTACTGTAGATGCTATGGGAGCTAAAGGGAATGTAACTGCAACTATCGGAGGTATTATAGGTAGTAATCTAGATGTGGTCCTTAAGAGTGGAAAAGAAGCATCTGGTAATGCGGTTACTTATACAGCTAGCTTAGATATTGCAGGTGGAGCTAATAATATTATCAAGTCTGTTGCTATAGCAGATGATCGTAGTCCTGGTAGCTTAAATATCACAGGTGGTAATACAACTATTGCAAGTGCAATCGATAAGACACTTACTCTTAATATCAAAGAAGGTTCTTTAACTCTTAAGGATGTAAAAGAAGTTTCTATAGAGCAACAAGCTTCTACTAATAGTAAAATCCTAGATCAAGTAGCACTAGGAAAAGAGAGTGCTAATAATCTTGCTGTTTTAAATATTGATATAACTGATGGTAAGCCTCTTAAAATTGCATCTTTAAGCGCAAATGGCACCAATGGAGTGGTGAATCTATCAGGTCAATCTCAAGGTGGAGGGCTTCCAGTCTTCAAGGATAAAATTTTCCAAACTTTAATAGTTGGTGATATTGCAAAAGATAGTAAGCCTATTAACTTTATAGTCGGCGCAGGTTTTAAAGATAATACCATCAAGTCAGATAGAATCATTATTGAATCAAGCAAACAAGAAACAAATAAAACTCACTATCTAGGAGTAGTAGGAGATGTGAGTGAGTTTGTAGGTAAGACTTTCACCGAAAAAGATGGTATTGCTCTAGCTACTGTTAAACAAGGTGATGATGAAAAAGGTGTTGTAACCCTACAAGCTACAGATTCTATTTCTGGCTTTAGTTTGATTACTTATGACTATGATCCAGTAGTTACAAAACAAGATGCAACTATAAGTGATGCTCAAGCACAAAACACTTATATAACCTATTTCTTTAAAGGCGCTAGATCTCAAGGGGCTACGTTGGCTACACAACAAGTAACTGCTGCAGCATTAGGAATAAACTATGATCTTTACTTAGCAAATCTAAATTCTTTAAATAAAAGAATGGGAGAATTAAGAGAAAATCATCACTCTCAAGGCGTATGGGCAAGAATCTTCACTGGCAAACAGACTTCTAAATTTGTATTTGAGAATCAAAGCACTTATACTACCATCCAGGCTGGTTATGATTATGCATTTGGCTTTAATGGAGCTAATAATTATGTAGGTTTTGCACTCAGTTATATGAATTCAAATACAAATTCAAAGAGCATCTTAGATCAAGATAGAAATACTAGCATATGGCGTGGTATTGATAAGATTAGCTCAAGTGGTTTTGAATTTGCTATCTATAATGCCTATGTTCAAGATGGAGCTAGTAAAGAGAGTGGATGGAAGAATGGACTTTATAGCGATAGCATCTTAAAGTTTAGCTACATCACTTCTAAATTAGATCTTTTAGGACAAACAGATACCTATAGCACTAATAACTTTGCAGTTACTTTCTCTCAAGAATTAGGTTATAGATTCTTATTTGGAAGTTCTAAAGAAATCTTTATTGATCCTCAAGTAGAAGTGGCATTAGGTTATTTAAATCAATCTGATTTAAAGCAAAAACTAGGTCAAGCAACTTTAGAGGGTATTCAAGATTCTATCTTTACTCTAAGAACTAGAGTGGGTTCTAGCTTTGGATATGACTTTAAAAACTTTACTCAAAATAAAGACTTAAATGCCAAGGCATATTTAGGAGCTTATTTTGCAAATGATTATATCTCTGGAGGCAGAGTATCTTTAACAGATAATTTTGGAACTAATGTGTCTATGGAACCATTAAAATCTACTTCTAGATTTGTTTTAAATATAGGAACTAATCTTAAAGTAAAAGATAATCATAGAGTCTATTTTGATTTTGAAAAGAGCTTTGGAGGAAAGATTATTACAGATTATCAAGTAAATCTTGGATATAGGTATAGCTTTGGTGCTTCAAAATATACTCCATATAATGGGGTTTCTACAACAGAAATTGATCAAGTAGAATCTATCAAAGAAATAGCACCTTCAAGTGGATTTTATTTGCAAATATTTGAAAAAGAAAAATTAAGCAAAAAAGAAACAAATCTTCTTAAAAAATTAAAAGATGATTTAAGAGTTCAGGATAGGGGAGACTCTAAAGTTTATCTCATAGGTCCTTTTAGTTCTAAAGAAGAGGCACAAGAAAAACAATCAAACTTTGATGGAATTCTCAAAGAATTAAATTCTTCTATTATTATTTTAGAAGTAAAATAAATTGGTTAATCTCTAGACTAGTTTCTAGTCTAGAGTGCTAGGACTTATCAATGAATGGAGGTCGCAGATATTTTAAAATTAAGATAAAGTAAAGGCTATTAGAGGTTGTTTTAGTTGGAAGTTTTTCCTCTCTTGCCACCACTTAATCAAGTTTTTACCTTTTCATTTTTTTAAGATTTTTTAGTCTTTATAAGCTATATAAGAATACAAAAAGATATGCGAGTTTATGAGTTAGGCATATGTTAGATCCCTTTGGATTAAGTGGTGGTAAGAGAGGGAAACCCTCTTTCAGCAGTAAAAATAGTTTTTAAGAAAGGTTTTGGGATTGATAAGAGATTATGAAGCGAAGTCTACCTCTTTGATGAGCGTATGATCCCATAAATAAATAAGATAACCTTTTACCTGTTTATCTTTGAAATAAGACTTTGCAAAGGTGAGATATTCTTGGACTTGTTCTTGGTGCTCTATCTTTTGAGATCCACTTTTATAATCAAGAATAACAACTTCCTTTTCTCCAATCAATAAAGTATCAATTCTACTCAGTGTTAAGTCTTGAAGAAAGGTGGTTTCTGCATAGACTTTTTTATTATCTAGTAATTGTAAAAAAATCTCATTCTTCATAAGACTTTGGATTCTCAAAAAGATGGTTTCTAAAGTATGAGCATCTAGCATAAAACCATAAGTATTGAGTAGCTTTTGTTTGAGATGATCTAGTGTTAAATTAAAACCAATGAGATATTCTAGGGCATAGTGAATTGCCTCTCCAAAGATAATATCCTGATGTCTTAGGATTTCTCTTTGTGTGAGGAAGGCTTCTTGTTTGCCATAGTCTTTTTGAATAATAGGTAGAGAGATTGTATCCTGTGCTAGGGAAGAGGATTTTTCTTTTTGTGTGATAAGGGTGCCAATTTCAACAGGTCTTAGGTTGAGTGTTTCAAATGCACTTCTTGTTTCTTTTGGAATTACAAAAAGAGATTTTTTTGCCCGTGTAAAGGCAACATATAAGACATTGTTTTCTTCAACTCTTTGTTTGTTTTTTTCTTTTTCTAAGGCTTGGCTAAAATTCTTATCAAAATATTCTCTGTTTTTTTGATTGAACCAGATTTTGTTTTCATCTACGATGAATTTAGGTCCTTGAGAATTTTTATTTTTAAGACGATCGCATACAATAACATGATCAAATTCAAGCCCCTTGGATCCGTGTATGGTTAAGAGTTTGATTCCATCAAGATGTTCCTTAATTGGATCAATATCAATCTTTTCAATCTCATTTAAAAAGCTCTCTATATCCTCATATAAAAAACTGATTTCTAGAAATTTTTTTGCAAAAGAATCGCAAATTGAGAAATGTTGCATTAAAAGATAGATGTATTTAGAGAGAGGGATTTTTGGGTCATAAGCAGGGATATTTAAAGCAGTATCATAGGTAAGCCCTAGTAATTTTGTAATATTTTTTAAATAAAGTTCATTGCTACTTTTGGCATAGATTAGGGCTTGTATGAGAATTTGGGGTTGCTTTCTTTGTGTAAGTTTAAGATTTGTCTCTGTGATAAGGGGAATGTTTTTTAGATGAGAAGCTAAAAAACTTTTGATTTCTTCTAGATTGTCATTTGTATAACATAGGATTGCAATATCATTTGGTTGGATATTGTTTTTTAAAAGCAGTTGTATAGAATCTAAAACCCTCTCTTGAATAAGTTCTGATTCTAAAACTTTCTCATATACTTTTATATATCCTTCTTTAGTATCTTTTGGACATTGTTGGGGGATATAGTTATGGAATACTTTTTCAAATACTTGGTTATTAAAATCAATTACATTAAATTCACTACGATAGTTATATGGAAGATTCTCATCTTGTGTAAATTTACTAATTAATTCAAAAATAGAACTATCACTTCCTCTAAAACCATAAATACTCTGCTTGCTATCCCCAACAAAGAATAGACTGCGATCGCTGATTCTGCCACTCCCTGATTTGATCTCTTCAATTAATGGATAAAGAATGTTATATTGGATTTTATTGGTATCTTGAAATTCGTCAATTAAAATGTGGTTGATTCTATCATCAAGCCGGAAGTAAAAAAAATCTCTATCCACTTGTTGATTTAAGATTTCATAAGCCTTTAAGGTAATATCTGAAAAATCAAGACTTGCGTCCTTTTGATTGATAATATGCCTTGCCTTTTTATAATTGGGGACAAAATCTATTAGGATATTTAGCATTTCTTTTTCTTTTAGATCATAATAGGCTTGAATTTTCTCTTGCAAAAGTTCAAATAAGGGCTGACAATTTAGATTGAATTTTTTAAAAAATCTATAATTAACTCCATCTAGAATCCAATGGGGTGTTCCCCCTAAAAGAGCATTGATACTTTCTGTTTTAATAACTTTTGTGGCTGTTGTATCCTCGCTATATTTTAAGATCTCTTGTTTAATTTCTTTTGCAATGTTTAAGATCTCATTACCAAGATTAGATAAAGAGGAGGTCTCTTGCTTATGAAGTTCTAAAATATCATGATTGATTTCCTCAAAAAAACTAAAAGAAATACTTTTTTGTTGCGTAAAAAAATGAAGTAATTTGGAATAGATGCTTGGAGAGAGTAGGTGTAAAAAGGTCTCATTAATCTTATCCTGATTTTGCTTTTTTATAGTGTAGTGCTTACTTAGTCCAACATACCAACAAAATTTTTTTACTACGAGGTTGAAAAATGAATCAATGGTTGTGATTTTTGGAGAGCTGGTAAAAAAATCTTGATACACTCTTGGGATTTGCTGAATGATATAGGATTCTTCTAAGCTGTAGTATTCTTGCAATTTTTGAAAATAGATATTTGCTTGTTTGTCTTGTGAAATTTCTTCTAGTGCTTTAGTAATCCTCTCTTGCATTTCTTGAGCTGCTTTTTTTGTAAAAGTTAATGCAAGAATCTCACTTGTTTTAGCACCCAAGAAGAGTAATCCTAGATAGCGCAGTGTGAGGGCAAAAGTCTTTCCACTTCCAGCAGAAGCTCTTAATGTGAGTAATTGATGAATCTGCATAAAACCTCATTTTTTGATTGGTATAAAGTTAAATTTTGGGTTAATATATCCAATTTTTTCCGATTTAGGAATATAAGTTTATGTATAATTTATGCATTTTAAATCAAGGAGATATTTGAAAATGAGTCGAGTAATTTATGGTCTTTTTGCATTATTTTTAATGTTAGATTTTAGTTTTGCTGCTCCAAAAAAATCTTCAAGTTCTACAAAAAAAGAGCTTGGAAAATTTACACCAGGGTCTATTGCAGATGGAACCACAGGGACAGGAAAGGTCAGAAGATGGTACTTTTTTAACGAGGGTGCGGTAGGCTCTTCTTATACTTTCTTGGGTAAATCAGAGTATTTATCTGTGGATTTAGGTTATAGCCTTTATATTAGAAGTATTGAATCTGTTCTTGGTGGGATGAATCTGATGATAGGAACAGAAATTAGTGCACCTATTTTCTTGCGACCTATGAGGGGGTCAAAATCTAATATTTTAGAAAATCGTCCTTATTTAGAGAGAACACAATTTGAAGGCGTTGTTGGAGGAGGGGTTCAACTACCTCTTATGCTTGGTTTGGAGTATAAAGGCTTTTATGTTGTTGGGTTTGGGGGTTATACTTGGTTATTTATGAAAGATACATATCCATCAGACAATAGAGGAGATTTTCCAACTATAAAAACACAATATGATGGCGTAATTTATGGTGGGGGGCTTGGATACAAGATTAGCAATATTGTAAATCTTGGTGTGCGATATACAGGTGGTAGTCTGATTAATAGAGGTGGCGCACAAACAATTTTTGACTCTGCAGCAATTGCTGATGGCCTTGATAATCAAAGTATTACAAGAAAAACAGGAAGAGCCATCTATGATATTCCATATCATAGAATCAGTGTTTTTATTTCAGTTATCTTCTAAGAAAATAGTTCAAGGATTCTTAGCACAATTAATGTGCTAAATCCTGCTATAATCCCTGCAACAGCATCATCCAAGATAACGCCTAAACCACCTTTTACTTTTTTATCAATCGTTCCAATAATGCTTATTTTTGTAATATCATAGATTCTAAAGAGAATAAAAGAGATAATAGCAACTTTATAATCAAAACCAAATGATGAACCAATCCCCATAGAAATCCACATTCCTACAAGTTCATCAATCACAATTTCCTTGGGATCGTGGATTTTATTTTGTGTTTCATAAATATCTATTTGTTTGATTGCAATCATTCCAATTAAGATTGCTAATAAAATAATTGTCTCAATAGAGTATAAGACTATGGGTATTCCCAAAAATAGAGCAAGAAGGCTTCCTACAGTGCCTGGTGCTTTTGGGGATTTTCCACTAAAAAAGAGAGTTAGAAATAAAGTTCTTATCATTGAGCCTAATTCCTTATTTTATAAAGTTCAATTAATTTTGTATAAAAGTCTTCTTGAATATCTTCTGAAAAAATACCATCAGATGGAAGAATATTATAATAAATAGGTTTCATTGCCTCCAGCTTTTGAGGAAAGAGGGTTTTTAAAATTAGAGCCGAAATTTCCTTACGCATCAAAATAGTTGGAGGTATTATACCCATTTTAAAGAACTGCAATATTGAGCTAGAGCGGTAAGAAATATGATGATGTTTACCATGTGGACAACTTTTTGTATTAAGAAGACACTGGCATTTGGTGCAATACACATATTCATCTAAGATATTAATATCAATATCAATGCCCTGGATGGAATCTAGCACAGAATGCCTTGTTTGCTTGTTGTAATAAAGAGAGAGTCCAGAAGTTTTTTGACCTACAAGCAACTTGGTGCAACCATAATTTTTTGCTACTAGGGAATAGAGAATGATTTTATTTTGTCCTATAAAAAGATAGGTGGCATCAAGAGGAATGATACAAATTCTTTCTTTTGCAAAGAAATTATTTAAAACATACTCAAGACTTCTTTTTCTTAAATCAAAGCCTAAAAAGTCATTTTTATGATGTTTAAGAAGAAAAATCACTACTAAATCAGAATTTGCTAATTCATCACGCAAAATTTTTTCATGAACCCTATGAATGGGGTTTGCATTTAAGACAATCCCTGTGATGTTTTTAGCATTAAACTGCTTTTTTTTATCAAGAATAAGTTTTTTATATTTGCTAAGAGGAGAATCTTTAAATGCTATTTTTCCGCTAAGAGCATATTCCCCTATTCTTTTAGCAATATAATTCTTTTCTTCTAAAATTGCCCCAATTTGCAAGAGCCTTTGTTGTGCATTGATAGTAAAGACCTCATCTACAGTGATATTACCTATCACCTCTCCTTCGCATACTAAGTCAATTACCTCATCTTTTTTAGCACGCTTTAGTATCTCTTTATTCCTCTTGCCACTTGGACTTAAAAGCAAGGGACAAGGATAAGAGCACCCCTTATATGTTCCTGTTTTTATATTTTCTTGCATTTCTTGTTTGGACATAAGAGAGGTTACTGGATAGAGCAATCCCTCTTGCATAAGAGTAAGTGCACTAAATGCTTCTTTATCAATATAAAGTTGATTATTTTTTTCTGCTGATGCCATATTTTTTCCTTTTCTCCCACAAACTTTTTCTACTGATTCCGAGTTTTTTTGCTAGTTCTACATCAGAATATTTACCCTCAAGCTTTGCAATGATAGCTTGTTCGTATTCTTTAATAGATAATATTTCACCATTAAAATCTTGGTTGTTTGTAATATGTGTAATATCTACAATTTGGGGAAAATCTATAGCTTCATTGGAAATACTAGAGGCAATGATATTATTTCTTAGCATAAAGTCAAGAAATAAACCAATTTCACTTTTTTTAAGTTCTTCGATGTGAATGATGTAATAATATTTATTCTTGTCTAGAGGTTGTTTTAAAAGATTCTTCCATTTGCCATCTTTGATACTAAGCATACAAAAATCTATATCTTTGTTTATTGCATATTTCATTGCATAGATATCAGCATCACGTTGAGAATTGCTTTTAATGATAAAAGGGGGATTATATTGGGTTAGGGTTGGGAGATTTAGTTCTTTTTCTATAAAACTAAAATAAAGCTGATAAAAATTGATTTTATTTAAAATGGCTTTATGATATTTATAATGCTCTATTTTTCTTAATAACTCATCAATCATAAAAGGTTTGAGAATATAATCACAAGCGCCATTTCTTAGAGGCTTTGAGATTGTATCATCGCTAATATAAGAGATCAGCATGATAATGATAGACTTAGAATTTTTTTGTATAAAAGTTTCATAGTTATCACCGCATGCGCTGGAGGCAAGCAAAATTACTTCATAATTTAAAGTGCTATTGTCTTCAATTGATGGAATAATGTTACACACATAGCCAAAGCTACTAAGCTTTGAGGCAATGCTTTGGGCTAAATAGGTCTCATTTTCAATAATTAAAACTTTCATCATCGATCCACTCCTTCCAATTTAAGAATTTTAATGTGGCATTTGTTAAAACACAAATTCCCTCTTCTCTACCAATAAATCCCATTTTTTCAGCGGTGGTTGCTTTGAGATTTATATGATGTTTTGGTAAATATAAAAGAGAGGCAATGTTCTCAATTAAAGCCTGTTTATAGGGGGTTATTTTTGGTTTTTGGGCAACAATATTAACATCAAGGTGAATGATTTCATAACCTATGCTTATGATAAAATCACGAACTTTTTTGAGTAAAATTTTAGAATCTATATTTTTAAAATTTTCATCATTATCAGGGAACCACTCTCCAATATCTCCTCCACCCACAGCTCCAAGTAATGCATCAATAATAGAATGCAGTAGTACATCCCCATCACTGTGTGCTTTAAAGCCAAACTCTTGTGTTATTTCAATGCCTCCTAGTTTCATTGGCTTATTTTGTTCAAATTGATGAATATCAATACCTCCACCACTAAAACTAGAAGTCTTTGGAGCAGTAAGGCTAGTTAAAAGTTTTAAATCTTGCAAAGTTGTAAGTTTTTGCATCTTGTTGCTACCTTGTAAGAGATGGACTTGATGATTATTATCAAGCATAGCAGTGCTTTCATCTGTATAATCTTTTTTTTGTAATGCTTGTTTTAGCTTTTGTGTGTGGGATATTTGAGGGGTTTGTATGAGTTTAACTTCAGAGCGATTGATTGTATTATTTTGATATAAAATTGTATCAACACAATCAATATAAGGTGCAGTGCAATCATAATCTTTATAGCATTTTAAGAGGTCTTGACATACTTTAATATCTAGATTGCATCTTGCTACATCTGTAACAAAAACAAAATCACTTTTTACAAATTCCAAGGCATTACGCAGGGTTTGGGCTCTTGTATTGCCTCCAGCAATCACTTTTTCTTGATCGCAAAATTTTTGCATATAGCCCACCTCATAGCTATCTGCCCCAATTATAATTTCATCAAAATCATAAAGTTTTTTAAGTTCTATTAAAACTTTTTTCCAAAGAGGTGTTTCGCCAATCCTTAGCCATTGTTTTTTTATTTTTTTATTTGGTGGTAGCGATTGATTAAAACGACTAGAAGAACCTGCAGCCATTAAAATTAAACAAAGTGTTGGTGTTTTCATTGTAGCAACTCCTAAGTTTTTTCCAATAATTTGTTTTCAAGGTCTTGAATATAATTTTTTAATGTATCAATGTCTTCAAAATTATCTAATTTTTTTTCAATTTTAAGAATCAAATCTTGCAAGGATTCAAAAGTTTTAATGAGTTCTATTCCATAATCACTGATTTTACTTCCACCGCCATTTTTTCCACCAACAATTGTTTCAACCACAGGTTTTGGGGAATGGGTATTGATAGTTTGAATATCATCCCAAGCAGCTTTGTAGCTCATTTTCATTTTTTTGGCTGCTTGAGATAGGGAACCTGTTTCTTGAATGTATTTGAGTAATTGAATTTTACCTCTCCCAAGATAGTTATGCGTATCTTTCTTGATCCAAAAATTTAAAAAAACTTTCATATTTTATCTTGATATTCCCTGCTAATTTTTAGAAACTGGTCAATATTATCTAGGAATAAATCTACAAGTTCTGGCTGAAATTGTTTGCCTCTCAAAGATTTTATATGTTGCAATACATCAGGTAATGGCCAAGCTTTTTTATAGCATCTATCATTGCTTAGGGCATCAAATACATCAGCAATGGCTGTGATTCTTCCAAAAAGAGGAATCTCTTCGCCTGATAGTTTATTGGGATATCCTGAACCATCCCACCATTCGTGATGCGTTCCTGCAATTTCACCTGCAGTTTTGAGAATAAGACGACTTGAATTTTTAAAGATTTCTTGACCAATTGTAGTATGGGTTTTCATAATTTCAAACTCCTCAGGAGTAAGTTTTCCTGGCTTGTTTAAGATAGTATCTGAAATGCCTACCTTTCCAATATCGTGCATTGGAGAAGCTGTTTTTAAAAGTTCTTGTTCTTCTTTTGAACATCCATAAAGTTTTGCAAGCAAAGCAGAGTATTCTGCAACTCTTATGATATGATTTCCTGTTTCTCTACTTTTTCCTTCGCAAATAGTTCCCATTGCATAAATCACATCCCTTTGTATTGTCTCAATCTCTTTAATGCTTTCAATAAGTTTGGTGATATCAACCCCCACAGCCATAATTTCAATAGGTTCTTCATTAAGGTTTTTAATAAAATAGCAAGCACTTCTAATATAGGCTTTTTTATTATCAGGTCTTGTATATTCTAAGATTCCTTGATATTTTCCTTGCTGTATGAGTTCGTGTTGAATTTTTTCAAACTGCCATTTATCAGATTCTGGGATAAAGTTATAAAGATTTTTTCCAATAATTTCTTCAGCATGTAGCCCTGTAATTTCTAAGAAGATATCATTGACATAGGTGAAGTTCCTATTGAGGTCAAGGCGGAATAAACTTTGATTATTGTCAATAATATCATCATATTGTTGAAGAAGATATTGTCTTTCTTCATTGGAATGCTTTAAGAGATTAGAATCATTTTCAAGTGCGATACGCTCTAATTCATCTGCTGTATCATCAAGTTCCCCAATAATATAATTTGTCACTTTGCCTGCCTCATTTAAGATCGCTTTGATAACAAGTTTTACATAATAGGGGGTTTTATCTTTTTTTAGTTGTCTAACTTTTCCAACCCATTCTTTTTTTTCATATAAGATAGGAAGAACATCTTTTTGAAGATATTCTTGCATTTGAGGGTCTAAAAGATCAAGACAATTTCTGCCAATAAGCTCTTCTTGAGTATAAAGAGAGATATCAGAGATATTTTTGTTAGTATAAATAATATTAAGCTTATCATCAGTAAGAATATGAAACATCGTTTCATCTACAAGTTGTTGATAAGCTTCAAACTTATTTGCAAGTTGCAACACATCTTGATTAATGGTTTGCATTAATCTAGAAATTGCATTTACTGTAAGTGATTTGGAGCCAAATTCAACTTTTGTAGCATTATAAGGAATATCACCTAGAAATGTTGGTTCTTCCTCAACAAGTGAAACAAAGGTATTAGTAAGCCCTAAGAACATATTCTTTTCTTTTGAACAATAAACTTCTCCATAAGTAAAAAATCCAGCAGATGGGATATCTTTAAATGTATTGAATAAAGTGGAAAGATTTTCTTCTCCCAAGAACATTACTCTAGAAACACAAGAATAAAAGTAAATTCCTTGTGTATTGGATGGGATGAGTTTTCTAACTTCAAGAGTTTCTTTTTGTATGTTTTCTAATAATCCAAAAGCAAATTTTACCTTTGCACCTTGAGGAATTGCATCATTAAAAACTAAGGAATCATCTTCTAAGATATCAATAACCACTCTAGCAAGGGGAATATTTCCCTCATAATGCACTAAGGGTAAAATATAGTTGGTTGCAACAAGGCTTTTTAAGATACTATCCCCAAAATATTTTTTATAAACATCTAATGCTTTTTTATGATCAATTTCTTGGACAATATTTCCATTAGACTTTGTAATTGTCATACTAAGGCCAATGCTTTCCCATCCAAAGATAAAATTATTTTGCACATATAAAACATCAGAATCTATGCTTGCACATACCAATCCTTCTGTATAGATTCCATCTTTATCGCCTACTAAACCAACTAAATTTGCGTAGGGGTGGGATCTTCCACCACATACAATAACATTGGGAATATCTTTTTTTATGGCATCTAAGATATTTTTGTTATAGAAACTACCACAGGCGATAAAAAGAATAAGAAGCTTGGTTTTTGGACTGACTATTGTTTTGATTTTTTGCGAGACTTCATATTCTTCTAGAGAAGAAGAACAATAAGTTGATTTAACACTTGAGTGTTTGAAACAACTAATATTGATCAATACTTTAGAAAATATTACCCCAGTATTTGCTATATTTTCTTTACCACTTTGTGTGAGCAAAACCTCACATTCTAGTTCTTTATTGAAAAAATCTACAATTGCTTTTGCAACCGCTTCATCTGTAATTCCCATAAAGATTTGAACAAAATATTTTTCTTTGCTCCCATTTATGACTTGATTTACCTCTAGCTCATTTTTGAGTTGTGTAAAATCATCAAAGATAATATTTACAATTCTCACCCTAACTCCTTTGATTCTAGATTGATAATAAAATGGTGGTATCCATCAGCATATTTATATTCAAGACCAAGTTTTAAAATTTTTATAATCTCACTTGTAATAGATAATCCAAGTCCATGTCCTGTTATGGAGTAGTGACTATCATCTCTATAAAATGGCTCAAGATAGTAAGTAATATCGTGCTTTAAAGCCTCCCCTTTGTTTTTGATGGTTAAGAGATTTTTAGAGCATTCTATATAGACTTTGTTATCATCAGAATATTTTAGGCCATTTTGAATAAGATTTTTCAACACAACAACTAAAAGTCTTAAATCACTTTTTATGAGATAATTTTCTTTAATCTCAAAAAAGACTTTTTCTTGTTCTTCTTCAAAGCTGTTTAGGGTTTCAAGTAATAATGTTTCACTTAAAAAATTATTTTGTTCCAAGATGATATTACCGCTATTTATTCTCTCAAGTTCAAGAATATTCTCTGAAATTTCTTGTAGCTCATTGACATATTTTTGCATTTTGATATCATCTTCATCTCTAATTTTTTTAAGACCCAAAAAAAGTTTCATCTTAGCAAGAGGGGTTTTAAGCTCGTGTCCTAGGCTTCTTAAAACAAGTTCCCTGCCTTTTAAAATCTTAATAATAGCATCATTTACTTTTTTAAGGTTTCTATTTAGATTTTCAATTTCATCCCTATTATTTTTTTGTGGAGTAAAACTGTAGCGACCTGTTGTAATCTCTAGAACTTGATGATTGATTTTTGTAATTTTGGAAATAGCATGTAAGAAAAGAAATGCTAAAAATAAAATTGATCCAATGATGGGTAAAAAGAGGAGTTGGACTCCATAATGATCCCAAAAACCTAAGCGATTGCTTTTGGTTGCAATTAAGCTTCTATTTTGATAATACATCAAAGCGCCAATACAATTATTGTTTTTGAAAATCTTGATTTTTATATCTCTGTAATCCCTAGAATAAAGTATTTCAAGCTTTTCTGGTACCTGTGTAATGATTTGATAATTGAATTTTTTAGCAAAATCCTCTACGATTTTAATATCATTGGCTTCATAGCTTGGAAGTATCGTATCAATAAATAACAACACTTCATCTTTTAGGTGCTCACTTTGTTGGTTTAAAATAAGTTTGTTAATTTTAAAAGAGACGATCATGACAAAAACAAAGGTAATAAGGGTAAAAAAAATTACTTTAAATCTTAAACTCTTTATAGGCAAAACTTATATCCTATGGCCCAAATAGATTGAATAAATTTTGGCTCTTTTGCAGAATCCCCAAGCTTGGCTCTTAAGTTTCTAACATGGGTGTCAATACTTCTAAAGGAGCTATCTTCATGTATTGCACCAATAGAGTTGGCAATTGCTTCTCTTGATACAGGATGAAGGCGATTTTCTATCAAAAAGATGAGAATATCAAACTCTGTGTTGGTTAGATCTAAAATCTTATCCCCTAACACAACCTCTCTTTTTGAAATATTTACCGAAAGATTATCAAAGATCATTTCTTTTGGCTTAAAGCGCCTTAGCATTGCGTTGATTCTAGCAATGAGTTCTGCGGGTTCATAGGGCTTTGCAAGATAATCATCAGCACCTTTTTCAAAGCCTTGTATTTTATTATAAATATCCCCTCTAGCAGAGGAAATAATGATAGGGATGCTTGAAAATGCTCTTATCTTTTTACAAAGTTCAAAACCATCTAGTTCTGGAAGTGTGAGATCTAAGATGATAATATCAATATTTTTTTGTTGTTTAAGAATTTCTAAAGACTTCACAGGAGAAGCGGTTGCAATTGTCTCAAAACCAGCCTGTCTTAAATAAGTGACGATAAGACCTTGCATATCAAGATCATCTTCTATCAACAATACCCTTCCCATATTAATCCTTTGAACTACTATGTTGCGCTTATATTCTACTACAAAGTAGAAAAACTCTTGTTTAGATTTATGTTAATCCTATAGGTTTTCAAATTTCTTAACATAAAACTCAACAGTTTTTTCATTTCCAAGGAATGCAATAAAATCTTCATTTAGAATCTCAAAATCCAAATTAAAATGCATCAGCCAATCTTCTTTTCTTTTGATTGCAACAATTTTAATTTCTTGAATAATATTGCCATTTTCATCTTTTTTGATACTTGCTTCTTGAATTTCTTTGATAGTTTTTTTTCCAAAAATATCACTTGCTAAAACTTTACACATTTTGAGATTCTCACTAATTACACTCACATCAGCTTTAGAAGCAATCAGTTCAACAAAAAGCCTATTTGCTGCTTCTCTTTCAGGATAAATCACCTTATCAGCACCAATTTTTGATAGGATTTGCCCATGTGTTTTGTTTGTAGCCTTAGCAATAATCATCTTATTGCCCAATTCTTTTAGTGCCATTACTGTAAGAATAGAGGCTTCAATATTCTCACCAATACTTACAATCACAACATCAAGATCACTGATTCCTGCTTCTTTTAGCGCAAGTATATCTGTAGAATCTAGCATATAGAGATTTTCTACATCCTCTCTAAAATCTCTAAAATTTTCTTGCGAATTATCACAAACAATAATACTTTCCCCTTGATCTACAAGTCCCCTTGCAATATAAGAACCAAATTTTCCAAGACCAATTACGCCATAGGTTTTCTTTATCATTATAGCTCCTTAGTATTTTTTATAATATGACCTTTTCTGTTGGATATTGTATTCTACTGACTTTACTTTTACCAAACAGAGCGAAAGTAAAGACTAATACGCCAATTTTACCTAGAATCATTGCAATGATAATAAGTATTTTTCCCGCATCATTAAAGACTGCACTTAGAGATAATATTCCTCCATTTCCTGTGGAGATACCCACATTTGAAAAAGCAGCATTAACCTCAAAAATAAGTGGGAAAAAATCTAGGTTTGGTTGCGCAAAAGCAAGCAATAAAGATATAACAAGAAAATACAAGCTTGAAATCAAAAAAATCATAAGAGCTTTTTGTACACTTTCTTGAGGAATGGTGCGATTAAATAATCTTGGTTGTGTATTGCTTAAAATGGAGCGACAAAATGCAAATAATACTGCAAGGGTAGTAATTTTTATACCCGCAGCAGTCCCACCCGGGGATCCTCCAATTAACATTAAAATTGTAGAAAAAAACAAAGTAGAGTCATTAAGATTAGAAATATCATAAGTAACAAACCCAGCAGATCTATAATTGATAGAGGTAAAAAGTGCAGTCATAATTTTTTCAAAGAAACTAAAGCTAGAAAAGGTTTTTGGATTATTCCACTCTAAAATTAGAATGACAATAGCACCAAATAAAATAAGAATAATAGTAGCACTAAAAACAATCTTGAAATGCAAAGAAAACCTAAAGGTTTTTGTATGTGGTTGTTGTGAGACTTTATATTTTGCAAAATAATGAAGTTCGGCCAAACAAATATATCCTATCCCACCCAAAATAACTAGGATGCAAATTACAGTATTAATAAGAATATCTGTTCGAAAATCCATTAGGCTATCAGGAAAAATTGAAAATCCTCCATTGTTAAAAGCGGTGATAGAGTGAAAAATGCCATACCATATTCCATCCCTAATACCAAAGCGGACACTAAAATCTAAGCTTAAGATTAGCGCACCAATTGATTCAATAATCACAACATAAACTAGAATTTTTTTGATAAAGTCCATTAAATTATCATAACTTGAATAATTGAGTGCTTCTTTTAACATATTCTTTTCGGCACTACCTAATCTTTTTCGCAATGCAACATAAATTAATCCTAGCATTGTCATATATCCAAAGCCACCAAGCTGAACTAAAAAAAGTAGGATGCAGTGACCAGTAAATGTAAAGTCTAAAGCAGTATCTTTTACAATAAGTCCTGTGCAGGCAAGTGCAGAGGTTGCAGTAAAGAAGGCATCAATAAAGGCAAGATCTGTAACGCGTGAAAAGGGCATTGATAAAAAAGCTGCAGCAATAAGAGCAATGCCAATATAAGAAAGGAGTAAAAATTTAATACTCTTTAGATTCATTTCCCTGTCTCACCTCTTTAGTATTCCTAAAATTATCAAAAGAAGTTTGCAATCATAGCAAAAAATATTTTACGAGATATCTTGGAATATAATTTGCTTCTTTGGAGTGTAGTAGAATTTATATTGATTAAGGGTTTATATGCAAAATGGTTATTATAATGCCGTTGGAGGTATGGTAACGCAGTTTAATCGTTTGGATATGATTTCAAATAATTTAGCAAATCTAAACACAAATGCCTTTAAGCGTGATGATGTCATTATTGGTGATTACTTACGGTTATATGAGAGTTATCAGCACCAGCTACCATTAAAAAATCATACAAAAGAATCCGCAAAATTTGTAAATAGAGCATTGGATAGGGTTCCAATTATTTCACAATCTTATAGTGATAGAAGTTTGGGGGCAATGATGGAAACACAAAATCCTCTGGATTTTGCCCTTAATAAGGAGAACTTATTTTTTGCTGTAAAAACTCCACAGGGGGTTTTTTATACCAGAGATGGATCTTTTGTGGTTGGGGATGATGGATTTCTTAGCACAAAAGAAGGATATCGTGTTTTAGGTCGTGTAGGATTAGATGGTGAAGAGGGAATCTTGTTGCCAGCGGATTCTCAAGTAGAAGTAGATCATAATGGTAATATCTATGTAAGAAATTTAGATAATGAAGCCATAGGTGCTAGTGAGGCTATTAATGCAATTGCAATTGTCGGGTTTGTAAATCCTAAATATCTGAAAAAAGAAGGAAAAAATCTCTATAGCTATCCCCAAGAGAAAATACAAGAACGCTTAAATCTACCAAATACCCAAGCTGTAAAACAAAGCTTCTTAGAAAAAAGCAATGTAAATGCAGTAATAGAAATGACAAATCTTATTGAAACCAACCGCCTTGTGGATATGTATTCTAAGGTTTTAAAAACCCATATGGATGATCTCAATACAGATGCTATCAATAAACTAGCAACTAGGGCTTAAGAAGGATTATATCCTAGAGTATGGATGTAATCTTGAATTTTTTGAGTGACTTGCGGTTTGATATTTAATTTAAGTTCTAAGATACTAAGTGGAAGATTAAAATCTTGCATCTTTACCATATCTTTTTGAGTTACAAGCAAGGAAGTAGCATCATACTCTTTAAGTTTTTTTTCTAGGAGATTCTTATCAAAGTTGCTGTGATCAGGTAGGGTGATTTTTCCAACTATTTTGGGTAAGAATTGATCTAATCTTGAGGGATTAGCAATCGCAGTCACTAACAACATTCTTGGCGTAGGTTGCAAGATTGTAACCTCTCTTGTATACTCTTCTCCCTCACATACTAAAATATCAGCTTTTTGATAGAGCTTTGGATTTTCTCTATAAATACCACTTGGGATACAAAAATTAAAATAAGGTTGTAGTTTTGGTTTTAAAATAATATTAAGTTTTTTATAATGGAATCTAAAGCCATCATCAAGGAAAACCACTTTGCAACCTATCTCCTTAGCTTTTTTAATAGCTAAATCTCTTTTTTTACAAACAATAACACTTGCATTTTTTAGCCTTAATGCAATGAGATAGGCTTCATCACCAGCATCTTCTTGAGAAACTAGAATATTACCTCTCAAGCTTACAATTACAAGCCCTTTTGATTTTCTCTTATAACCCCTTAAAATAATGGCTACATCTTTATAATCCTTTGCACTTTCTATAATAAAAGGTGTTTTGCCACTTCCTCCAGCTACTAAATTTCCAACACTAATAATTGGAATGCCAAAATCTCTAAAAATACTTAGTTTTCTTCGTAATGTTGAGGCTATAAGATATAAAAGACTAAGAGGCAGAAGCAAGATAGCTAGTATCTTTTGAAAAAAGCTAGGTTTATAAAAGAAACGATCAATGAAACGCATTTTTATCTTTCAAAGAAAACAGGAGGTTTTTGTTTGAAGATATTTTTTTGGATTCTATGAATAATATCCTCTACCATCTTAGAATCAAAACCCTGGTCTATCAGATCTTTATAGTTATTATTTAATAGATTATCAAGAGAGTGATATTTACAATAAATTGCATCAAGTAAGGGGTCTAGTGTTTCATAGTTATACCCAATTTCTTTTTCATCACTTTGACCTGGATAGAGATCTGCACTTGGTGCCTTATTTAAAAAATATTGAGGAAGGTTTAATAACTTTGCAATCTTGAAGATTTGTGTTTTATAAAAGGGTGCTATTGGGTTTATAGCACACGCTAAATCACCATATAAGGTTCCATAACCAAGGGTAAGTTCGCTTTTATTTGAAGTGCCTATCACAAGAGCATTGTTTTTTTGAGATAAATCATAAAGCAGGGTCATTCTCATTCTTGCATAAAAGTTTCCAAGCCTTAGTGTATCGGGATTTTGTTGCTTAAATATTGTCTCATAATCATAGATAGGATAGATCTGCAAGGGAATCTCAAAATCCTTACAAAAAGCTTTTAAGTTGGAGAGATTTGAAGAGTGTGAATTTTTTGAGGGCATATAAACAGCTAGAATATTGCTATTAAAGGCTTTCTTACACAAAACTGCAACAACAGCGCTATCAATACCACCGCTTAAACCAAAAATTGCCTTTTTAAAACCCTTTTGTTTGAGGGTATCTTGCAAAAAATCAATTATAGATTTTATCTCTTGATTTGTGATTTCTGTATGCAGTGAAAAGCTCACAATTGCCCTTTTGACTTCAATTTTTTAAGATTTTATCAAAAAATAATCAAGAAAAGATGAAAAAGAGCTAAAGAAAATAAGTAAAGTAACGATCTTGTGTTTAACCAAAATGCAAGGATGCTTTTGGATTTAATTATATTAAAGGAGTAACAAATGGCTTTTCAGGTCAATACAAACATTAACGCGATGAATTCGCACGCACAGTCAGTTCTAACTCAATCAAAGCTTAAAAACTCTCTTGAAAAATTAAGCTCTGGTCTTCGTATTAATAAAGCAGCAGATGATGCTTCTGGTATGACTATTGCTGATACATTGCGTTCTCAAGCAAGTGCCCTAGGACAAGCAATTAACAACACGAATGAAGGTATGGGGATTATCCAAATTGCAGATAAGGCAATGGATGAGCAATTAAAGATTCTTGATACAATCAAAGTGAAAGCTACTCAAGCTGCACAAGATGGTCAATCTACAGAATCTAGAAAGGCTATCCAATCAGATATTATCAGACTAATTCAAGGACTAGATAATATTGGAAACACTACTTCTTACAATGGTCAAGCATTGCTATCAGGACAATGGACCAATAAAGAATTCCAAGTTGGTGCATATTCAAATCAAAGTATTAAGGCGTCTATTGGTGCTACAACCTCAGATAAGATTGGTCAAGTAAAGATCAACACAGGATCTTTAATTACAGCATCTGGAGAAGTATCTTTAACTTTCAAGCAAGTTAATGGTAATAGTGATGTTAAATTAGAGAGCGTAAAAATCTCAACATCTGCAGGAACAGGTATTGGTGCATTAGCTGAAATTATCAATAAAAATAGCAGTAAAACAGGTATCAGAGCTCAAGCAAATGTTATTACAACTTCTGATACTGAAGTTGCTTCTGGTTCATTAAATAACCTTACAATCAATGGGGTGATTATTGGTAATGTTGTAGATATCAAAAGAGGTGATACAGATGGTCGTTTAGTTCAGGCAATTAACTCTGTGACTTCTGATACAGGAGTTGAAGCTTATACTGATGCAAATGGTCGTCTTAATTTAAGAAGCCTTGATGGTAGAGGTATTATTATCAAAGCTGATGGTCAGCAAAAAGCAGAAAAACAAGGTGATCAACAAAATGAAGAAGGCCAAGGTCAAGAGAACAAAACTGCATTGGCAGTTGTAACAGTAAATGGTGGTCAAGACATTACTACAGGCAATGGTTCTGTAAATTTTGGTAGATTATCACTTAGTAGATTAGATGCAAGAGATATAGTGGTAGTTTCTGCTTCTGATTCTACAACTGGAGATTATTCTGCTATTGGTTTTGGTGCTGGCAAGGTTGCTACAGCAACTGTAAATTTAAGAGATGTTATGGGTGGTTTTGATGCTTCTGTAAAATCTGCTTCTGGTGCGAACTATAATGCTGTAGTTGCCAGTGGTAATACAAGTCTTGGCGCTGGTGTAACAACTCTTAGAGGAGCGATGATTGTTATGGATATTGCTGAGTCTGCTCAAAAGATGCTTGATAAGATTCGTGCTGACTTAGGTTCTGTGCAAAATCAAATGACAAGCACAGTAAATAATATCACTGTAACACAAGTGAATGTAAAAGCTGCTGAAAGTGGAATTCGAGATGTTGATTTTGCTTCTGAATCTGCTGAGTTTAATAAGTATAGTATTCTTGCACAATCTGGAAGCTATGCAATGAGTCAAGCAAATGCAATTCAACAAAATATTCTTAGACTTTTAAGCTAGTATTTTTCCCCCTTTTTGGGGGAAGTTTTGGTTTTTTATGAAAATATCTAATAGTTATGAGCTTTTTTTAAAACTTCAAGAAAAAGAACTTCTTAAGAATTCACCCTTATATTGGTGGCCTAATTTTCATAGTTTTGAGGTAGTGGTAGGCGCTATACTTACACAAAACACTAAGTGGGAAAATGTGGCTAAGTCGTTGAAAAATTTAAAAGATAATTTAATACTATCAAAGGATAATAATCAAAGTTTGCATAATTTTGCACAAAGCAATCAAGAAATGATTGCATCTTGTATTGCCTCAAGTGGTTTTTATAGGCAAAAATCAATCCGATTAATTTTGTTGGCACAAAATATTTTGCGAGATTTTGGAGACTTTGATATTTTTGTAAGGGAGGTTTCAAGAGAATGGTTACTTGGGCAAAAGGGAATAGGTTTTGAGAGTGCAGATAGTATTTTAAACTATGCGTGTAATAGGGATATTATGGTAGTTGATAAATATACTCACAGACTTGTTGCAAGCTTAGGATTTGAGTTTGAAGATTATGAGAGTTTAAGAGAATGGTGTGAGGATGGTATTAGAAGCAACTTTGATCAATGGGTCCATAAATATAAAAGCTTGAGTTTAATCTTTTCAAGATTTCATGGGAAAATTGTAGAATTTAGCAAGAGAAAAATGCAATTATAGATAGAATGAGTTTAGATAAATTTAAAATTAAGTAGGATTGATGCTGGAATATGGGGTTGCCCTAACAGGTGGAATTGCTAGTGGTAAGAGTTGTGTTGTGGATATTTTGAGAGAAAAGGGGTTTGTTGTAATTGATGCAGATGAGATTGCACATCAAGCTTTTGATATTAAAAAAGAGAGCTTAAGAGAGGCTTTTAATCTAAAAGATATACAAGAGGTCAATAGAAGAAAAATAGGAGAAATTGTTTTTGCAGATAGTAAAAAAAGAAAAATTTTAGAATCTATTTTGCACCCTATTATTAAAGAAATGATACTTCTTCAATCTTATCAACTAGAGCAAGAAAAAAAGATTTATTTTTTGGATATACCTTTATTTTTTGAAGTGGGTGGTAAAAAAACCTATGAGGTTTGGTTTGTGGCTTTGGTTTTTTGTGAGAGAGAGGTTCAGTTACAGCGCTTATGTAAAAGAAATGCCTTTAGTAAAGAAGAGGCAATACAAAGAATCCAAGCGCAAATACCATTGAATGAGAAAATTCCTTTAAGTGATTATGTGATTGATAATTCTAAGGGCTTGAAGGAACTAGAAGAAAATGTAGATATTTTTTTAAAATATTTAAGTAAAAAGCATCGTTTGCTTTAAATTAAAGCTCATTCTATGATAGAAGAAATATTGACTATAATGCAAACTTATTTGAAAGAGATTTATTTAAATTTCTCTCTAAAGGTCTTAAGAAACTTAAAGAGTTTTGGAAAATAAAAACAGAGTTTGGCTTTGAGATTTGCATAAGGAAGAAGTTCTTTAAGTTCTTCTCTTGTTTTATATTGGCACATTAGTGAAGCAGTGATTGCTGGCGATGCATTATATTTTAAACATCTCTTGATTAGATGTGTAAAACTTTCATTTGGATATAAAAGTAGGAGATTTTTTAGATATAAAGTGTTGTGAAAGAAGCTCCTTGCAATTAGCTTGATATTATGATGATGAAAGGTTGAGGCATGGGATATGGAGCCATATCTAACACGATAATAGTAGCTTGGAGAGGTGACACAAGAAATTGTTTGTGCTTTTAAAAAGCATTCAAATCCAAATTCTAGGTCTTCTATGATAATAGATTCTGGGAAGCGAATTTCTTTAAGTAAGTTTGTTTTAATTAATCCACCGGTTACAAAGGTAAAGCAATGCCTTTTAACTAAAGAGAGATATCTTTTTGATGATATTAAATTATGGTCCTTAATAATGGAGTTGTGTTTTCCAATTTGTATTAATTTTCCTTGCTCATCTATCAAGGAAAAAATACCCAAAGTAATATCAGCCTCTGTTTTCAATGCTTGACCTACAAGCTGTTTGATTGAATCTTTTGAGGCTAATGCATCATCATTATCAATAAAAATAATAAAATCACTTTGGAGGTTAAGTCTATGATTTTGATGGATTTTTTTAATATATGGATGTGCCTCATCTCCTATTGTACCATTTCTCTTTAGAGCAAAGTCTAAACCACAGTTTCTTGCAATGCTTACACCATAATTTTGATTTAATTCAATTAAGATAATATTTGAATGGGAGAGATAATTTTTTGCAATCTGTAAAGAACCATCTGTGCTTCCATCATCTACTAAAATTATCTCAAAATTAGGATAGGTTTGGGAGACACAACTATCAAGGCAGAATTTAAAGTATTTTTTTGCATTATAAATAGGGACAATGCAAGATACTAAAGGGTTGTTTTGCATCTTTATTCCTTGATACTTGAGAGATTTAAGTTTTTTTGAGGATTGATTCTAGCGTATTATCTTTTTATATTTAGTTCTAAGTATTAAAATTCTATAATTCTAAAATTTTTTTACCAACTCTTAAGGATTAGAAAATGATTACTCTTAAAGAAGCATTACAGCTACCACAAGAAGAACTTAAAGATATTAAAGAAGATATCAAAAAAAAGGTAAAGGAAAGTGAAATCAATGCCTATGTTGGTAGCATTAAGAGCTCTCTTGATGGGGGGGTTCCAATACTTATAAAAGATAATATTAATGTAAAAGACTGGGAAATTACTTGCGCAAGCAATATATTAAAGGGCTATGTTGCTCCTTATAATGCAAGTGTAATTGAAAAGTTACATCAAAATAATTTATGTGCTTTTGGTCGTTCTAATATGGATGAATTTGCCATGGGAAGTACAACAGAATCTAGTGCTTATGGAATTACCAAAAATCCCCGTGATTTATCAAGAGTTCCAGGAGGTAGTTCTGGTGGGAGTGCTGCTGCTGTTGCAGGGGGATTGGCAATTGCATCATTGGGAAGTGATACAGGAGGATCTATTAGGCAGCCTGCTGCATATTGTGGTTGTGTGGGATTAAAGCCTACATATGGAAGTGTTAGTCGTTATGGACTTGTAGCATATAGCTCAAGCTTAGATCAAATTGGACCTATCACTCAAAATGTTCAAGATTGTGCCATCTTGTTTGATATTATCAAAGGAGCAGACCATCGAGATTCTACAGTCTCCCAAAGAGAACAAAAAGCAACTTTTGAAAATCTTAATCCTAAAAGAAAAATGAGAATAGCTATCTTGAAAGATATGGTAGAAAATGCAAGTGATGAGATTAAGAAAAATTACTATGAGAGTATAAAAATACTAGATTCTATGGGACATAGTATTGTTGAAAAAAGCATGCTTGATATGAGTTTTCATATCGCAACTTATTATATTATTTGCACTGCAGAGGCAAGTTCCAATCTAGCAAGATTTGATGGTGTAAGATACGGAAATAGGGCACAAGGGGTTCAAAATTTAAAAGATTTATATATCCAAAGTCGCACGCAAGGTTTTGGGGATGAGGTAAGATTAAGGATTTTACTTGGCAGTTTTGTGCTTAGTAGCGGTTATTATGATGCTTATTATCTAAAAGCTCAAAAAGTTAGACAGCTAATTAGAAATCAATATAATGAAATATTAAATGATTGTGATGTAATTTTTTCTCCAGTAACTCCAAGTGTTGCTCCAAAATTTGGTAGTACTAATAGTTCTCTTGAGATGTATTTGAGTGATATTTATACTATAGGCGTTAATCTTGCAGGGTTGCCAGCTTTATCTTTACCTACAGGAAAGAGTAGTGAAAATATGCCAATTGGAATGCAATTTATTGCAAAAGCCTTTGATGAACAAAGTCTTTTAGATATAAGCTTTGCGTTGGAGCAAGAATTAAAAATACAATTTTAGGAGATAAGAATGAGATTGATACAAAAAGCTTTGACTTTTGAAGATATATTATTAGTGCCTGCTTATTCGGAGATTTTGCCAAAGGAAGTGGATTTAGGTTCAAAACTTACAAAAAATATTGGGTTAAACATTCCTTTTGCTTCAGCAGCTATGGATACAGTTACAGAATATAAGACTGCAATAGCTATGGCAAGACTTGGTGGTATTGGAATCATTCATAAGAATATGGATATTTCTTCCCAAGTAAATGAAATCAAGAGGGTTAAAAAATCAGAAAATGGTGTGATTGTAGATCCTATTTCTATTTATGCAGATAAAACTCTAGCACAGGCTAAGGCAATTACAGATAATTATAAAATATCTGGAGTTCCTGTGGTGGATGACAAGGGTATCTTGATTGGAATCTTAACAAATCGCGATATGCGTTTTGAGACAGATTTAACCAAGAAAGTAGGGGATGTAATGACAAAGGCACCCTTAATTACTGTTTCTGTCGGTACTGATTTACAGACTGCTCGTCAAATAATGCATCAGCATAGAATTGAAAAATTACCTATAGTTGATGAGAATCAAGTTTTAAAGGGACTGATTACCATTAAGGATATACAAAAAAGAATTGCTTATCCTAATGCCAATAAGGATGATTTTGGAAGATTAAGAGTTGGTGGAGCAATTGGGGTTGGACAATTTGATAGGGCAAAAGCATTATGTGAAGCTGGTGTTGATGTTTTAGTCTTAGATAGCGCACATGGTCATTCTATTAATGTAATCCGAACACTTGAAACAATAAAAAAAGAATTAGATATAGATGTTATTGTTGGGAATGTTGTAACCCCGCAGGCTACACAAGATTTGATTAGTGCGGGTGCTGATGCGGTAAAAGTAGGAATTGGTCCTGGAAGTATCTGTACTACAAGGATTGTTGCAGGTGTTGGAATGCCTCAAATATCTGCAATTGATGGATGCGTAAATGTTGCATCTAAATATAATGTTCCCATTATTGCAGATGGGGGGATTAAATATTCAGGTGATGTAGCAAAAGCATTGGCAGTAGGTGCCTCAAGTGTTATGATAGGAAGTCTTTTAGCAGGAACAGAGGAATCTCCAGGAGATTTGGTTCTTTTCCAAGGAAGACAATATAAAAGTTATCGTGGAATGGGTAGTATAGGGGCTATGACTCGAGGTAGTTCAGATAGATATTTCCAAGAGGGAACTGCTCAAGATAAGCTTGTACCAGAGGGAATTGAGGGAAGGGTTCCTTATCGTGGGAAAATCGCGGATGTAATCCATCAATTGGTAGGAGGACTAAGATCCTCAATGGGTTATTTAGGAAGTAAGAATATACCTACATTATGGGAGAGGGCAGAATTTGTTGAGATTACTGCAGCAGGTTTGAGAGAATCCCATGTTCATGATGTGGATATTACTAAAGAAGCACCAAATTATCACGGATAATTGAATATTGAGTGATAAGAAGATACAAAGTGCTGATGGAAGTCAGACATACTACAGCCATCTTTTTAGAGAATGCTATCATAGCCTAAAAGATGGTGCTCTCACAGAAACCTTACATAAGCATATTTTTCCTCCAATTTTGTTTGGAGATTTTTTAAGAAGAAAAAAGATTAAAATATTAGATCTTTGTTTTGGGCTAGGCTATAACTCTTTTGCAACTTTTTGGGTTTATAGGAAGAAGTATTGCTATGGGGGTGAAATTACCATATTATCTCCAGAAATAGATGTGAGTGTCTTTGATAAAATCTTAGATATTGAATATCCAAATGAATGGGGTATAAAGAGGGATATTATATTAAGTCTAGAAAAAGAGAAAAAAGTAAGCTTAGATTCAAAATTTACTCTTGAAGTAAAAATCATAGATGCAAGAAAGTTATTGCAGGAAATCAAAGATTTAGAAATAGACATTGTTTATTATGATGTTTTTTCTCCCAAATCTACTCCAGAGTTATGGGATAGGGATTTTTTTTCAGCCTTGCATAGAATTTTAGATTCTAATGGTATGATTACCACCTACACAACCCATCAAAGTATTTATGAAATTGCCAGAAAAACAGGGTTTAGGGTCTATAAATATAAGAATGGGTATTGCAGAAAGAGTACAATTTTTACAAAAAATCTTTTGTTGCATCACCCTTCTTTAGATTTGAAAGCCTAAATTCTTATCTTCCCCAAACATACCCTTAAGTTCTTTTTGTATATTTTCAATAAAATCACTCTCCTCAAAGACAGGATTCTTTTTTACAGCAACTTGATAGGCAGTATTTTTCACAATGAGGGCAATTTGTCCCCCACTAAGATTATAGGTGCAAAGTTTTTCTGCAAGAGTTTGAATGCTATGAGATTTAAACTTCGCATTTTTTGGTAGATGTTGGGTCCAAAGAAGTTTTCTTTGTTCCTGTGTAGGTTTTTTGAATTCTATTTTGTAATTAAAGCGTCGTGAAAAAGCACTATCAATTGTGTCAAGTAAATTTGTAGTAGCAATCAAAATTCCATCAAATTTTTCAATTTGTTCTAAAAAGATATTTTGCATTTGATTATGCATTTTTTCTGCACCACTGCCACTATTGGCCCTTAGACTTAGGAATTGATCTGCCTCATCTAGAAGTAAGATAGGGGGATTTTTTATTTTTTTTACAATATCTTTGTAATTATCAAATATTTTTCTTACATTTTTTTCAGATTCTCCAATATACATTGACAAAATTTTTGAACAATCAAGACTTAAAACTTGTTTTTTTAAACTTTTTGCAATACCTAGTGCAGTGAGTGTTTTTCCAGTCCCAGAAGGACCATAAAGAATAATTCTTGCATCAATATTTTTTTTATTCTTAATTCCCCATTGTCTTAATAAATCAGTTACTTTTGGATCAATTTGTTTCAACAAAGTTTGTAGTGTGTTTTGTGTTAATGGAGTTAATACAATATTATCTAAGGGGATTTTTGGCTCTAATATTTCAAAGAAATCCTGCTCTTGTATAATAGTTTGTAGTGAAATTTTTTGTTTTTGTTTTGTGATTTTTGGATAAAGAATCTTTTGCAAAATATCCTCGTGGATATAAAAAGTTCTAGAAATACCCCCAAAAGGATTGATGATCTCATCATAATCAAGGATTTTCTTTTCAATAAGTGTGCTCTTTTCATCAAACAAAGAGCGGTTTTTAATCCTATCATATTCATCAATACTGATTAATTCTATTAAGATATTCATATCTCTAAAATTCTCATTACCCCCAGAATATTCTTCCTTAAGCAGAGTAAAAAATATGATCTCTTCTTGTGGGCTAAGATGATTTTCTTGGATAATTTTATAAGCAGGTATATTGATTTTTGTAATTTTTAATCTAGCAAGGATTTTTTCTTCAACGCTCTTGAGATTATACTTTGTCTTTGAAGAAAAAAAAGTATTATTCTTTTCATAAATTAATTTTTGAAGCAAAGATATTCTTAAAAACTGATCTTTTAAATACTCAAAGTGATCTTGATAAGGAGTGATCTCTGGAATCTCAATTTCTAAACTACCTTCCTCAAGCAACTTGAAAAACATTGGAGTAAGGGACACTTCAAAGTAGAGTATCTCAAGAAGACTCATCTGTTTTATGGGTTGAAAACTATCTTCCATAATCCACCCTAGCTCAAGAAGATGTTTTATTTTTTGCAAAAATTTTAAAATATCTTGATTATTTTTAATTTTAAATAAATGTTTTAGTAGAGTTGAGACAGTAAAATCTTTTGTATTTTCCAGATAATTTTCTAGCATAAAATGTAAAATTTTAGCTTCATCTAAATCGCATTTAAGATGGGGAAAAATTTTTGTCATCTGTAAGTTTTTGTTTTTTAAAAAATCATTTAAGAAGTGCATTTTCCTACTCTATTATCTAAAATAATAAAAATATTGCTAGAAGTATCATAACTTCTTTTTATGTATTTTCAAGCAAACTATTTATCTTAATTTTTTGCTTATGTTCTCTTAAATAAAAACTCACGAGCTTTTATTTATAAACGCTCATTTTTATAGGGAATATGAAGAATTTTACCCTATAAAAACCACATCTTTTTAAAGATATTGTTTTTTTTGCTGATAATTCTTAATTGTTTTCTTTTGCATGTTTTTTATCTTTTGGTGTAAGGATAATAGGTGTTCCCTCAAAGTTAAATTTTTCTCTTAAATAATTAATCAGATATCTCTTATAGCTAAAATGCAAAGCTTTAGGACGATTCATAATAAGGGCAATTTGTGGAGGATTTGTTTCATATTGGGTTGCATAGTAAATGCGAACAATCTTTCCATGATCACTTGGCAAAGGATGCCTTTTTGTTGCCTCTAAGATTGTTTCATTTAAAATACTTGTTGGAATCCTATAGGTAAGATTCTCATAAACTTCTAGTATTTTTTGTTTAATCTCTGTGATGTGTCTTTTATTTAAGGCACTTACAGTGATAATTGGAGCATACTCTAAGAATCTAAATCGATACTTTAATTCAGCAATAATTTCTTTGTATTCAGATTTTCTAATATCCCATTTATTTAAAATGATAATAACACCCAAGGTATGTTTATCAACAAGAGAACTGATTTTTTCATCAAGTTCCACAAAATCCGTACTTACATCTAAAACCAGTAATGCAATATCACTCTTTTCTAAAACTTTATTGGTACGATCTAATGCAAACTTTTCAATTCCTTTTATTTTGCTTCTTCTGCGCAATCCAGCAGTATCTACAAAACATATGGTTTTTTCTTTAAAAACAATACTTTCATCAACAGGATCAATAGTAGTTCCTTCAATAGGACTTACCATACTTCTATCAGAATTGGTTAAGGCATTAAGTAGGGAGCTTTTTCCAACATTTACTCTTCCAATAATCCCGACATTAATAATAGAATCCATCTTATCTTGTAGGGGGTCTTGTGAGTAATTTTGAGGCATATTTTCAATAAACTCTTCCAAACTCTCCTCAGCATCTTTAGAAATATCATTTGGGTTTTGTAAATTGAGATGATAAAGAATAGATTGAATCAAAAACCTTATCCCTCTATTGTGGCTTACAGAAATAAAAAAAGTATTTTGAACCCCAAAGTTATCAAATTCATAGGCTAGTTGTTTATCTTTATCATTGTCAATTTTATTGATTACTAGGAAGCACTTTTTTTGTATTTTTTGCAAAGCATAAAATAGTTTTCTATCTTCATCATCTGGAATATTTTTTCCATCAACAAGATATAAAATTAAATCAGCCTCTTTTGCTACTTTGAAAGTTTTTTCCTTGATTTGACTAAAGAAATCTGTGCTATCATCAATCCCTCCTGTATCTAAAACCAAGATCTCATTCCCTTCAAGATCAATCATTTTTCTATTAACATCACGGGTGGTTCCAGATATATCAGAAGTAATGGCAATCTTTTGTTTTGCAAGGCGGTTAAAAAGGGAGCTTTTCCCAACATTGGGTTTTCCTAAAATTGCGATCTTTTTCATCATGGTTAATTTTATTTTTCCTAATTTTATTTTTCTTAAATTGCAGAAACATTTTTGAAATAATACTACAAAAGACAAGAGTTTGTAATCCATAGCATCCAGTCTTTTTTTCAAAGCCTAAAGAGAATTGGGGTATCAAGATTAATGGATAAAATTTTATTGTAATTTTATCTTTCAGGCTTGTTTTTGGTTAATACATTAGTTTATAATTAGGGATTAATTTTAATAAGTAAATAGCTAATAAGTTTAGGCATAATGAATAAAGATTTAGGAAGAGTGAGCTATGTTTAGGATTTTTGTAAGTCTTGTTTTGTGTTTTGTTTGGATCAGGGCTTTAGATGAATTAAATATTGAGGGATTAAACTTACCTCAAGAACAAGATGGTGCAGTAGAAATCCCTTCTACGCAGGAACAAAATGTAGAAAATATTATAGATCCAATCATTAGCATTAAACCCGTTGAAGAAGAAAATCAAGAGCAGGATAAAAAAGAGCCCAAAGAAGATATAAAAAAACAGGAACAAGAAGCAAAAGAAGAACAAATAAATACAACAGAAATAAATCAAGAGAATGAAAAAATTGATATACCACTTTTACCTCAAAACTTTGATGGGAAAGAGGAAATTATTGATACCACAAAGAATGAAGCTAAGCAAAGAGAAGAGCAAAGATTAAGGGATGAGCAGGCTAAGTTAGAAGAGCAAAAGAGGCTTGAGGAGGAGTTGATGCAGGAGGATCAAGAATTTGAAGGTAGTTTTACTCAAGGTGATTCTCAAGAGGCGCAAGGTGGTTTAAAATCCCAAGATAATAAGCAAGAAGCTATAGTGAATGAGAAAGAAAAAATGGATAAACCACGGGTGCAATTAGAAGAGACAACAAGTAAAAAGGAAACAAAACAAGAAAGCAAAAAGGTTAGTTTCACTCAAGAAGATTTTTTTGAGTTAGATGAGGATGATTTTGCATTAGAGAGACAGGGAAAAGATTATATGATTAAGGTCTTATCTCTTGACTTAGAGGCTTTTGTAAATGGAAAGACTTATAACGAAAAAAATCAGGTGCAAACTTTTGGTGTAAATGATAATTTTACGCAAATTGTTAGTCAAGATGGAAAGATACAAGAATATAAGTTTTTTCAAAAATCAAGCAAGAAAAATACTATTTTAAATAATGTGAAATTTCCTCTGGAAAAAATTGATTTTGATACATATAAAATAGTGATGGAGGATACTCCAAGTTCTTTTGATATATCAAATTGTAAGATTACGATAAAAAAAGAGTTAAATGCTAAGTTGAATCAAAACAAGGAAGTGATTATTGATCTTGATGTTAGGAGAGAGTTAAGAAACACAACAAACTTTAAATTGTTTCTAAACTGTCCTAGATAATTTAACCTTTAAAATTTTTGGTTTTAATATCTCTATCTTATAAATAGAGATGAGTTTTATTTATAAGCAATAATTTTTAAGGAGCTAACGATGAATTATGCTGAGTTTATTATAGAGAAAGTAAAAAGAGAAAATCCTAATCAATGTGAGTTTCATCAGGCGGTTCAAGAGGTTATTGGGACATTAAGGCCTTTGTTAGATCAGGAAAAAAAATATCAAGATTATGCAATTTTAGAACGACTGGTTGTTCCTGATAGAGAGATACATTTTCGTGTGACTTGGGTAGATGATAATCATAAGGTTCAGGTAAATAGGGGTTATAGGATTGAGTTTAATGGGGCAATAGGACCATATAAAGGTGGTTTGCGTTTTCATCCAAGTGTAAATCAAGGCATTATTAAGTTTTTGGGCTTTGAGCAAGTTTTAAAAAATTCTCTTACTACTTTAGCAATGGGAGGAGGAAAAGGAGGAAGTGATTTTGATCCAAAGGGTAGGAGTGATGGAGAGATTATGCGTTTTTGCCAAGCATTTATGAATGAACTTTTTAGGCATATTGGGGATCATACAGATGTTCCTGCTGGAGATATTGGAGTGGGTGGAAGAGAGATTGGTTATTTGTTTGGGCAATATAAGAAACTAACCAATCGATTTGATGGTGTTTTGACAGGAAAAGGTTTAAATTGGGGTGGAAGCCTTGCTAGAACGGAAGCAACAGGATATGGATCTGTTTATTTTGCTCAAGAAATGCTAAAAGCAAGAGGGGAGAGTTTAGAAGGTAAAATTTGCACAGTTTCTGGAAGTGGAAATGTAGCAATTTATACAGTTGAAAAGCTTTATCACTTAGGAGCAAAACCTGTTACAGTAAGTGATTCTAGAGGAATGATTTATGATGAAGAGGGGATTGATTTAGCCTTATTAAAAGAGATTAAAGAGGTAAGAAGAGAGAGTTTAAGTGTATATGCAAAAGAAAAAAGTAGCGCAAGATATACAAGTATAGAAGAATATCCAAGTGATTCTAATCCTGTGTGGAGCATTCCTTGTTTTGCTGCTTTTCCAAGTGCAACACAAAATGAGCTAAATTTGAAAGATGCAAAACTACTTTTAGCAAATGGCTGTAAATGTGTAAGTGAAGGGGCTAATATGCCATCAACTTTAGAAGCTACGGAATTGTTTTTACAATCTAAAATTTGCTATGGTCCAGCAAAAGCTGCAAATGCTGGGGGTGTTGCTGTAAGTGGCTTAGAAATGTCTCAAAATGCTAGTATGACAAAGTGGAGCTTTGAGATGGTTGATAAAAAGTTGCAACATATTATGGAAGATATCTTTATTAATGTTTCTCAGACAGCTCAAGAGTTTAAGGATCCTACAAATTTGGTGATGGGAGCAAATATAGCTGGTTTTAGAAAGGTTGCAAATTCTATGATAGACCAAGGAATAGTATAGATTTATGGATTGGAGTTTTATTTTTGCAAATACTGGGTTATTTGCAAAAGCCCTACTTTTGACTCTTAAAATTTCCTTTTTTGGAATTTTGGGAGCTATTTTATTAGGTTTTTTTACAAGTATTGTGCTTTATTATAGGATTATTTTTTTGTCTCCTATTGCTAAGATGTATGTTGAATTTTTTAGAAATACTCCTTTGCTCATTCACTTATTCTTTTTATATTATGGATTGGGGCAGATTGGGATTTATATCCAAGCTTATTATTGCGCGATTATTGGAGTTGTTTTTCTTGGTGGTGCTTATATGACAGAGAGTTTTCGCTTAGGATTAGATTCTATTTCAAAAATACAACAAGAAAGTGCGATGAGCTTAGGACTTAATAGATCCCAAGTTATGTTTTATGTATTACTTCCACAATCTCTGCGTATTGCTATGCCATCTATAGGTGCAAATGTTATTTTTTTGCTAAAAGAAACATCTGTAGTGAGTGCGATTGCACTTGCTGATATCGTATTTGTCGCAAAAGATTTAATTGGAACTTATTATAAAACCACAGAAACTTTATTTATGCTTGTAATGGCCTATTTGGTTGTTTTACTTCCTTTATCTTTGTTGTTTACCTGGCTTGAGACAAGGTATAAGAGGAAATTTTAATGGAAACTTTGTTAGATGCAGGCCTAATCCAACGATTATGGGGTGGGTTATATTTTACTTTATATATTGCAATTATTTCTATTGTATTTTCAATTTTTGGAGGTTTCTTATTTGGTTTTTTAATGACCAGTAGATTTTTTGTTATCAGATTTTCTTGTCGTTTATTGCTAGATATAGTTAGGATTATTCCAATCATTGTGTGGCTTTTTCTAGTATTTTTTGGTTTGGGATTAGTTTTTCAGATTACTTCTATAATGGCTTGCATTATTGTTTTTAGCATATGGGGTATTGTGGAAGCAGGTGATTTAACCAGAGGGGCTATTACATCAGTAAGTCAGCATCAAATACAAAGTGCAAGAGCTCTAGGATTAAATAATATTCAAATACAGCTTTCAATTATTTTTCCATTAGTGATTTTGCAAATCATCCCCTCATTTTTAAATCTTTTTACAAGGGTTATTAAAACTACAGCTTTAGTTTCTTTAATCGGTGTAATGGATTTACTTAAGGTTGGACAACAAATTATTGAAACAAAAAGTTTGAGTTTTCCTAGTATTAGTTTTTGGGTTTATGCACTTATTTTGTTGATTTATTTTGTGGTTTGTTATGGGCTTTCTCTTTTGGGTTCGTTTTTAGAGAAGAAATTGGATTATAGGAAGTGAGATGTCAGTAGTATTGGAAGTAAAAAAATTAGTGAAATATTATCAAAAGGGTCATAATATCTTAGATTCTATAGATTTGCAAATAAAAAAAGGTGAGGTGGTTGTTATTTTAGGTTCTAGTGGTTGTGGAAAAAGCACTTTTTTAAGATGCTTGAATGGGTTAGAACAAATTCAAGGTGGAGAGATTTGGCTACATCAAAAAAAGCTTGATCTTCAGAATGATTGGCATCAAGTGAGGCAAAAAATAGGTATGGTATTCCAAAACTATGAGCTATTTCCACATATGAATGTGTTAAATAATATCTTGTTAGCACCATTAAAAGTCCAAAAGCGTAATAAAAAAGAGGTAGAGCAAGAGGCATTATCACTTTTAAAAAGAATGGGGTTAGCAGATAAGGTTGATTTTATGCCTCATTCTCTAAGTGGTGGGCAAAAGCAAAGAGTTGCAATTGCAAGAGCTTTATGTACGCGACCAGAAATTTTACTTTTGGATGAGATTACTGCTTCTTTGGATCCAGAAATGGTAAAAGAGGTTTTAGATATTGTTTTAGAGCTTGCAAAAGATGGCATGACAATGGTGATTGTTACACACGAAATGAGGTTTGCTCGCTTAATTGCAGATCGAATTGTTTTTTTTGATCAGGGTAAAATTATCGAAGAGGCAAAGCCACAAGATTTTTTCTCTCACCCAAAAACAAAAAAAGCGCAAAATTTTTTAAATATTTTTGGTTTTTAAGATTTTTTGATAGGATTTAAGCCATTTTAACTTAAAGGATAAAAGATGACTTCTAAAAAAAGTAAGTTATTTTATTTATTTATATTATTAATAGGAATGTTTTTTGTATCTTGTGGTGATAATAAGAATACTAAGGCTCAAAATTCTTTAGATTTCATTAAAAAAGAGGGGGTTTTGAGAGTAGGTGTTTTTAGTGATAAACCTCCTTTTAGTTATATCAATTCTAAGGGTGAGTTTGATGGTTTTGATGTCTATATTGCTAAAAGGATTGCAAAAGATTTGTTAGGAGATTCTTCAAAAATTGAGTTTATTCCTGTGGAAGCTGCGGCTAGAGTAGAGTTTTTAAAATCAAGAAAAATTGATCTTTTAATGGCAAATTTTACAAAGACTAAGGAGAGAGAAGAGGTTGTTGATTTTGCAAAACCTTATATGAAAGTTTCACTAGGTATTGTGTCAGAAAATGGGAAGATTAAACGTATTAGCCAACTTAAGGGCAAGAAGTTAATTGTGGATAAAGGGACTACGGCAGATTTTTATTTTACTAAGAATCATCCAGATATAGAGCTTTTAAAATATGAGCAAAATACTGATGCTTTTTTGGCATTAAAAACACGTAGGGCAGAGGCTTTGGCTCATGATAATACACTAATTTTTGCTTGGGCTAAGCAAAATCCTCCATTTGCAGTTGGAATGGATTCTATAGGAGATCAGGATGTAATTGCTCCGGCAGTAAGAAAGGGTGAAAAAGAATTTTTGCAATGGTTAGATGATGAAATCACTCAGCTTACTGAGTCAGGATTTATGAAAGAGGCTTATGATGCAACCCTAAGACCTTTTTATGGTAGCGAAATAAAGCCTGAAGTTGTTATTTTTGAAAAATAAACTAGAAACAAGATAAAATTATGAAGTAATTTTGATATTCAGAGGAGAAGAAATATGTTTAAGAAGTTAGTTTTAGCACTAATGATTGGTGCTAGTGGTTTATTTGGCTTTAGCATAGGTAGTTTTCAAATCTCTCCAGAAGTAGGAGGTAATATTAGTTATCAAGATACAAAAAACACAACTTTTACCTATGGTGGTTATGGGAGGCTTTGGCTTGGGTTTTCAAGAGTTGTGATTGCTCCACAGGTAAAATATGATGTAATGTATCAAAAAAATAGTGGTGATTACAAGAATCTTCAAGCAGGTGGGTTGCTTGGTTTTGAAGTTCCAGTATTGCCTTTGACAATCTATATTGGAGGAAGTTGGTCAACTTTTTATAACATAAATCTTGATGATACTGTTGCGCTTAATTATGGAATTAAGATAGATGTGCCTTTAATACCATTTTTAACAATTGGTTTAGATGGTGTTTATCAAGCACCAAAGATTGCTGGGGGTAGCCGTTATACGATGAATAGGATAGGCGTAACAATCGGTCTTGCATTTTAATGCAAAGAATAATTAAAATATTTCAACAATATCAAGAACTTGATATTGTTGAAATGCCCTTGGATATTTATTTAGAAATTCCTCACTTAGCTTATATTGAAGCCAAAAAGCCAAGAGGTGGAAAGGCTCTTTTATTTACAAATCCTATTGATAAGAGAAATAATAAGAAGTTTGATATTCCTGTGTTAATGAATATTTTTGGTTCAGAAAAAAGGGTTGAGCTGATAATGGGTCGATCACTTGATTCCATACAGAGTGAGATATTAAATCTACTTGATTTTGGTCCTGCAAAGGGTTTTTTGGATCTTAAGACAAAGTTTCAAAATTTCATTTCATTAAGACATGTTTTTCCTAGAAAAAGAAAATGGTTATCATCCCCATCACAAGAAGTTGTACTTAGGGGTGATGAGGTAGATTTGTATAAATTTCCCATATTAACAACTTGGGAAAATGATAAGGGGCCATTTATTACAATGGGGCAAGTATATACCCAAAGCTTGGATGGAACAAAGAAAAATTTAGGAATGTATAGACTTCAAATTTTTGATAAGAATCATCTAGGATTGCATTGGCAAATCCACAAGGATTCTCAGCATTTTTTCCACCAATATCAAGAGGCTAATCAAAAAATGCCAGTGAGTATTGCTCTTGGAGGAGATGCTCTTTATACTTGGTGTGGTCAAGCACCTCTTCCTCAAGGGCTATATGAACTAATGCTCTATGGATTTATTAAGAAACAAAATGCAATTGTTAAAAAATGTATCACAAATCCACTATATGTTCCTTATGATGCTGATATTGTAATTGAGGGTTGGGTAGATCCAAACATTTTTAGGGATGAGGGACCATTTGGGGATCATACTGGATTTTATACTCCAATACAACCTTATCCTGTTTTAGAAGTCAGCGCAATTACCCACAAGAAAAAACCAATTTTTCCAGCAACAGTTGTAGGAAAACCACCTCTTGAAGATAAGTATATGGGACACTATACAGAGAGAATTTTTTTGCCATTATTGCAAAAAACTGCATACGGATTAATGGATATGTATATGCCCGAGAATGGGGTTTTTCATAATTTGATTTTAGTTAGAGTGGATTCAAAATATCCTGCCCATACAAAGCAGTTAATGCATAATCTTTGGGGTATAGGACAGATGAGTTTTGTAAAACATGTAGTTCTTGTAGGTTCTGATGCACCAGAATTTCACAATATCGAAGAATTAAGCATGTATATCTTAAATCGTTTTAGCGTTAAAAATCTTTTGATTAGTGAGGGTGTTTGTGATGCACTTGATCACTCTTCCCCAGATTTTGCTTTTGGTGGAAAGTTGGGTATTGATGTAGTCCAAAAGGAAATAAAAAGAGATTTTGAACTTTTAGATGATGATGAATTGTTACACCAACTTTCACAAGTATTTCCAGAGATTAAAAAATTGAAGCAATACTTTGTTGATAGCAATTCTCCTATATGTGTGATTGGAGTAGAAAAGAGTAAAAGTATATTTACTTGGCTTGATCAAATTGATTTTCTTTTAAAATCCTTAGCAATTGTAGTTTTTGTAGATGCGCATAAAAATGATCTCAATAATCTATATATGCTTATTTGGAGAATAACAAATAATATTGATGCTAAAAGGGATGTTGCAATTAGAAAGGAAACACTTTTTATTGATGCCACCGACAAGATGATTTATGATGGACATCTAAGAGAATGGCCCAAAGAGACAGATTGTAATGTAGAAGTTATAAAATCCTTGAAGCAAAAAGGATTATTAAAGGGGATAGATGAAAAATTTTTACACTACTATCAAATCTGTAATTCACCTCAAGAGGAGATTGAATGTCTATTTTAAAGAGTAAGCTTGATTATGTTCTTCAGAAAATCGAAAAAGCAAGGATTGGTTATAGCCGTCATCATCTTATCAAACTTGTAGCAGTTTCTAAATATAGTGAAGTGCAAAAGATTGAGGAACTTTATAACTGTGGTCAAAGGGCTTTTGGTGAAAATAAAGTTCAGGATTTAAAAATGAAGGCAGAGTGTTTAAAAAATATTCCTATACAATGGCATTTTATAGGAAAGTTACAAACAAATAAGATTAATGCATTACTGGATTTAAATCCTTTTTTAATCCATTCTATAGATTCTTTGGAGCTTGCTAAGGAAATAAATAAGAGATGTGTTATGAAACAAAAAACTATTAGAGCTTTATTGCAGGTAAATAGTGCAAATGAAGATGGCAAAAATGGTGTGATGGCTCAAGAGTGCATTGAGGTTTATCATCAAATAATAGAAAATTGTCCAAATTTAAAGCTTGAGGGATTGATGTGTATGGGGGCTCACAGTACAGATTTTGCAGAGATTGATCAATCATTTAGGGTCACTAAGAATCTTTTTGATCAACTACAGGCAGTTGGCGCAAAAACCCTCTCAATGGGAATGAGTGGGGATTATGAAATTGCCATTGCAAATGGCGCAAATTTACTTAGAATAGGTTCGGAGATATTTAAAACTTCATTCTAGAAATTTTTGTGCAAGTTTGATTTGAAGCATCTGTCTATGGATATCCTGCTTATCTTTTTCTAGCATCTCAATGCCTTGAGAGATCAATTCTTGAGCACTTAGGAGATCTTCCATAGTTTGAAGCATATGGGTAGGGACATTTATAATAAGATCATAAGCTTTTTGGGTATCCTGATTTAGGATAGCTATTTTTAGTTCATCATGCCAAGTCATTGTTATGAATCTCTTTCCAAGCTTCCAACAATCCTTTGGTGACATTTATGACAGTTTCTATTTTTTCAGAGCTATTTTCCACATTTGCTTGTGTAAGAAGTTTAATTTGATGTGTATAAAGACCTGTTAAATAAACTGCAACATCACCACCTCTCTCATAATCAAGAATGTTTAAAAGTTCTGTAAAGATATCTGTTATGCGATTGATATAGTATATTTTTCCCTCAATATCATCTGTTTGAATTGATCTTGATGCCATCCCAGAGAATCTTAAAATTCCTTCATAAAGCATTTCAATTAGTCTTGCTGGAGATTCTACAGCAACTGAGTTTTGCTGATAAAGATTATAAGCATTAGTCATTTTCATTTCTCATCATCCTTATTTTTTCTTATTTGCAGCTTGATCAATCATCATTTGAACAGAAGTAAAAGCATTGTTAGCTTTTGCAATTTGCTCATCATAAGCAGCAAATCGGCTCGCCATAGTATCATATCTTGCTTTTAATCTTTCATTGGCCTGTATTTTATCTTTATCAAGATTTTTTGCATCTCTTGTTAAAGAGTCTTGATAGAGCGTCAATTTTGCATTGCTACCATCAATTAGACCCTTTATAAACTGATTAAGTTGGACAAAAATACCATCAGTATGCTCTTCTTGCCCGAATTGGTTTTTCTTATCATAACCATAAAAAGAATTAATAGTTTGATCAGCATCTTGCCGTATCATCTCATCCAATCTTGCTCCATTCAATGACATTTTGCTTTTCTCATCCAATGAGATTCCAAAATCGATTAAACTATAAGGTCTGCCTGTGCTTGAAAAACTTATAGGTTTTGAAATAAGCATATTAAGATTAGATCGAATTGTGCGTATATCACTTACACCATTAAAAACACCTGCAATTTTTGTTTCAGGGTCATATCTGGTAAGTTCATCAAGCTTGGGGACAAGTTCATTATAGGCTTTTACGAAATCTTGAACCTGTGTTTTTATTATTTCAGTATCTCTTCTTATGCTTATAACTGCAGGATTTCCAGGCTCTGTTGTATGCATTAGGGTTAGATTTACACCACTAATAATATCATTGATTTCATTTGTAGGTCGCACAACAGTTGCTCCATTGAATAAGACTTTTGCATCAGATGCTTGCTGTAGATTTTTAAAATCAAAGATTTCTTCTTCTAATTTAGTGTAATCCTGAAGCAACCCACTTTTAATCCCTATATCTTTTAAAAACTTCTCGCCACCACTATTGTTTGATATGACTTTTACTTCACCTATTTCAGAATTAATACTTAAATGTCCCTTACCATCAGTTTTTGCGTGAATGCCTGCAATGTTTTCTATCGCTTCAGCAATGATCTTTGCATTTTCTTCACTAGTATTTCCTTCTTTTGTCATTTTTGATAAATCTAGAGGGACTGTCCCTATTGTAATAGAACCATCAATTTTTCCACTAGCAACAGGTGTTTTAGAGCTAAAGAGCACCTCTTGCTTTGTTTCTTTAGTGCTAAAACCAAGGGTAGAGAGTTTATCGCCTCCAAGTAAAATGGCATAACCCCTACGATCATTAAGTACTAAAGAAGTATTATCCTCAGATAGTGAAACATTAAAATCACGATCCAATAACTCTTTTGTATCAGGATTTTCTTCAATAGCTTTTCTTATAGCCTTTATTAGAGTTTGCATTCTATCTTGACTAGCAGCTTCTTTTGCATCTAGTGTAACATTGACAGTAAAGTTATTAAGATATTTGTCCTTAAAAGTGATTGTAAAATCACCCTCATTAAGCTCTGGTAATTCTTTGATTCTTTCAGAGGCAAGTGTTGAGCCAAAAAAGATTCTATTTGCTTCTCCAGTTCCTTTAGAATTTATCATCAATTGATAGGGTTTCTCTCCCCCTGTTTTCATTACAATACCCATTACTTCGCCATCTGATTTATCAGTAATGGCTTGAGCAACATCATTGAGGGTCATTCCAGCTTGAATGTCTAAGGAATATCTCTTCCCCTTGGTATAAAAATTTAATTTTACATCCTTGTTGCTAAAAACATCATCTCTTGAAGAAAATTTGATTCCAACCTCATTAATATCATTCTTGGCAATTTCTTCAACATCAATTTTTATATCTTGAATAGGGACCCCAGGGCTTACTGTAGCTTTGACTGCATCGTTTGAAACATCACTTGTTCTGCCAATATAAGTTGAATAATCAGACAGAGTGGATACAGGAGCTTTAACACCGCTAATTAAGGTGTTTAATTCTACTAGCTCCTTTTGTTTTTCAATATTTTCCTGCATCTTTTTATCAATGGGAGCAATCATAATTCTCTCATCAGCTTTTTTTAGCTTCTCTATAACATCATAATTTAATACTCCACTTCCCAAACCAAGGGAGCTTAGCTGTCCCATTGCCATAACTACTCTTTTCCTATCTTTTTAAGAATATCAATTAAGATTCTCAACCTTTCTTATCAAAAATTAAACCAATGATATCGTGCATCTTCTTCATAAGTTCAATTGCTTCTTTTGATGGAATTTCTCGAATTACTCTATTACCATCAACTTCCCTAACTGTGACGACCAATCCTTGTATGTCGTCATTATAGCTAAAATTAATATCAGTATTAATTCTCTTCATCTCATGGTTTAAGATTCTGCTAGTTTCTATCAACTCTTGTTTGAGATGTTCAACTTGTTTATCTCTTCTAGCATCATCTGCTTCTTTTTGCTTAACTGCACTCAAGGGCTTGCCCGCATTTGAAGCTAATCTAACCAATTGGTCGTGTAATACAGATCCATTTACTTGATTTGTGCTATCAATCATCATTTCCTCCTTGAAATCTTCTAAACACAATCCTGCACTTATAGATATCGGCAAAAAAAGTTTTTTCTTTATTTACTTTTTACAATTACTTCTAGAGGGTCTATATGCTTATCTTTTTGAGTAATTTCAAAACTCAATTTTTGATTAACCCTGCCAATGATGTACCCTTTCTGTATTCTCAAACCAACTTTTATGGTTGGTGCTATTTTATCAAGTTGAGAATAAATTGTATGGATTCCATTTTGATTTTCTATGATAATTACCTTTTTTAAAATTGGGACTTCTTTTGCATAGACTATTTTTCCATCAAAAATGCTTTTGACTGGAGTATTGGGGACTTTTGAAACCAATATAACAGATTCATTAAAAACTTTGAGTTTATAAACAGGATCAAAATAGGTTCCAAATTTTTGTTCTACAGTGTATTTTTCAATAGGAGCAATAGTCTTTGGACCACTATATTTTGCAATAGAGAGCGCACGATATGAGTTTGCAACTTGTTTTACCTCAGTGACCTCTCGTGATTGGTTTTTGTTTGTTTCTTGTTTTTTTCTCTCCATTGCAAGTCTTTTTTCTTCATCTAGCTCTTTTTGTGTTTTTTGTCTTAAGATATTGAGATTGCTAAGAATCTTATCAAGGCTTTTTCTTTCTTCTTCAATTTGAGCAAGTCTTGTATTATAGTTTTTTATATCCTTTTGCATATCTTTAATAAGTTTTTTTTGTTCTTTCAGCATTGTCTGGAGATATTTTTTTTGATTTTCTTGTGTTGTGATATTCTGGCTTATCTTAGTGATATTTTGCATTGTTTGGGCAATCTTTGTTTCTAGAACTTTTTCTTTTTGTGTAAGCAGTTGTATCTTTTCTTGAGAGTTTTTATTGAGTAATTTAAAGATTTCTTGCAACATAATATCATCAGGGGAGACAGGGTTTTCATGATTTAATATAATCACAAAAGATGCATCATTGATTAATATTTTTGTAATCTTTTCTCTAATTTCTTGTTTTTCTTTTTGTAGGGATAAAAGAATAGCTTGATAATTTTCTAAAGCCTGCTCTTGGTTTGAATTCTCACTTTGATTTGAAGTAATTAGCTTTTGAATCTCTTGAATTTTTTTATCATAATTATTTATTTTTTGTTTTGTTTGGTTGATTTTATTACCAAGCTTTTGAATAATATTTGTAATTTCATTTTTTTCACTTTCTTTTTTTTGAATTTTCTTTTGATTGAGATTAATATCTTTGTTTATCTGTTTTAGATCTGCAGAATAGCAAAATATACAGCAAAGAAAGAGCAAAAAAAAGTTTTTTTTCACCTAAATTTTCCTTTGTGAAAAAATGATTGCAAATACAGAAAAAAATGAAATACAAATTGCAAAACTTGCTAGGATAAAAAAGTCTTGAGTAAAATTAAAAATGTTAGTCTGTATTCCCAAATCTTCAAAAACATCTTGAGTTTGTGGGAGATTAGAAAGATAAAAACTTCCAGATAAAATAATACAACTTGCAATAATTGAATCAAAAAAAGCAAGTTTGAATAAAATTTTATTTTTTAGCCAAGAGGAAGCTCCAAGCAAATCCATAATCTGCATACGCTTTTGATGTTCAAATCTCCAAACCTGTATTTGTCTCATCATCAAGAGGATACTAAAAATTCCAAGCAATGAAGCAAAAATCAAAACATTACCCTTTGTCAAAAATAGGAGCTTATAAACTTGATTGTGTGTCTTAGAGAAAGTTTCGATATGAATGATTGTATCTAGAGCTTTTAAGCTTTTTTCAATTAAATCTAATTCTCTGTGGTTGGGGTAGTGAGAAAGTTTTATGGAATAAAAAAATGGTAAATCTTTTTTGATAATTTTAAGATTTTCTTCATCATTGTAATCTTGAAACTTTTGCAAGAGATATGAAGGATCTAAGGGAGTGATCATACTTACATTGCTAATATGCTTTTGTATGGCATTGAGTGTTAGAGTTTGCTTTGATGCAACAAGTATAAAATAATTTTGAAGCAACTTATCTTCTTTTATCGTGATTGCACGATTAATTAATAAAATGCTTTGCAAGCTAAATAATAAAGCCAAAAGGGGTATAATTAGAGCTAAATGTCTTTTAAGAGTATTCATAAACTTCTCCCTCTTGGATATTGAGTTTTCTATGAGCAATATTTAGTCTCTCTGGTATTCTATGTGTAACGACAATGATTGTTATGCCAAGTTGTTGATTTGCACTTTTTAGTAAGCTCCAAATCAAATCACTAGAATAATCATCCAAATTTCCAGTAGGTTCGTCAGCTAAAATAATTTCGGGTCGATGTGCAATTGCCCTTGCCATAGCAACGCGTTGCTGTTCCCCCCCGCTAAGTTCTAATGGATAGCGATTGCTTTTATGTAAAAGATTAATGTGTGATAATAGTTTTTGAACCTGTTCTTGATAAAACACTTTACTATAATTATTAATAATCATTGGAAGCATGATATTTTTTTCAACATTCCATTCTTCAATTAGCTTATAATCTTGAAAAACAATACCAATTTTTTTACGCAAAGCAGTGATTTCTTTTTTTCGAGCTTGATGCACTTTTGTTTGGCATACCTCAAGTTCCCCAGACATCACCTCCAAATCCCCGTAAAAAGATCTTAAAAGAGTGCTTTTCCCACTACCACTTGCCCCCGAGATAAAGACAAAATCCCTTGGTTGTATTGAAAAACTTGCCTTTTCAATAACAATTTCATCCTTTTTATACCCTAGACATAGCTCTTTGGCTTCCATAATTGGTTTCATCTATTCTCCAAATAAGCAACTAGTTTCTTATGAGCTTTGATATTTGCAGGGATTGCAAGGGGTTTTTCTCCTAAAAAGCTAGTATGCTTTGTTGTTTTGTCAATAATGATAAATTTTGTATTTGGCCAGTTAAAATCACCAAAACTTATGTTTAAAAGTATACTATTTTTACTAAATAACCTTGCATTAAGGTGTATAAAAAAGTCTTTTTCAAGTGTCTTAGTGGGTAGATCAAAGGTTTGAGAAGCAGGAAAAGAAAAATCATAAGACAGACAAAGTGGATCATCATTTATAAGAGATTGAAATTCAACATCATAAATATTTTTTTCTTTCTTTAGCCATCTGGCTTCATATTTACTAACAATTTCTTGACCAAGGTTTTTGTTTATTGTTAAATGAGCTTGTGGAGATTCTAATCCCAAAGAGAGGGCATCTTGAAAATAAATCTCATCATCTGTTCTGAGATGTAGAGTGTGTTTTGGTGCCAAGACTCTTAAAGCTTGAATTAAAAAATTTTTTGTTAAAACTCTACGATGAGGTTTTTTATTCCAAGGGACAGGGAAATGTAAGTAAATTTTTTCGCAAGAGTTTGAGGGCAAAATGCTTGTAAGAATCCTTGCATCTGTGTTAGTAATAAAAAGATTTTTTATTTCTAAGAGTTCAATTTGTCTTAATACTTGTTGGATTGATGGAGTGTGAATTTCAACCCCTAAAAACTTAGTTTGGGGATTTTGCTTTGCTAGATTTAAAAGATGTCTTCCTGATCCAAAACCAATTTCTAGAGCAAAATTTTTATGAAAATGATCCAAAACCTCATTTGCACCCAATAAGAAGGAATTTTTTGAAATCTGTCTGGGTGTATTATTTGAGAGGTTGTGGGATATAACTTCACAATATTTACTAAGAGTAAGTAGAGCATTTTTTAGATGACCCACTAAACTTGGTTTTGTATTTTTCTCTCCTTTAAATAAAAAGCCCAAAGAATGCTTACTTCTTTTAATAAAAAAAGTTTGGTTTTGATATGTTGTTAAAATAAGAATTTGGGAAGGGTATTTCTCATCAACAAACATTTCAACAAAGCTAAACCCATCCTCTTGCAAGGGAAGCTTAATGTTTTCATTTTTTGCTATAAAATGGGGCATTAAAAACCTAATTTGATGACTTCAGTAGGTGCAGATTCTGTTTTATTAGAATCCACACTAAAGACTTCATAATAATAGAGTATCCCTGCTTTCATTTCTTTGTCAATAAAGCCACCAATTTGTATATTTTCAAAACAAATTCTTGTTTTTTTACTTCCTTTCTCTGTTCTGCAAACCTTATAGCTTATTTCTTGATCTCCTTCAATCTTTTCCCATCGAATAATTGCTCGTTGATTTTTTACTCTTGCAGAAGTAATTTTTGGAGTAGGCGGAGGAGGAAGAGTTATCCCTTTAACAGCACCCACACCTAAATCCCCTTCAATCCCATCTCTATCTACAGGGACTACCTTATAGTATCTTACTTGATTGTCTTTGAGTTTTTCTTCTTTGAAAAAGTTTTTTGTACTTTCCCCAACAAGCTTAAATTTTTCATCCATATTATTAGCAGCATAGATTTTAAAAGATGTGATGGGGTATTTAGTATCACTTGGAATCTCCCAAGTAATAAGAATACTTTTGCTAAGATTATTGCTTGCCTGAATATTGTTTAAACCATTGGGTTTTTTCCTAGTAAAGCCTACTGCAACGGTGCTTGCTATGGATTTAACACCCTCAAAACTCTCTGCAATTACTCTATAAACATAGCTTTTTCCATCTTCTAAATTCTTGTCAAAAAATTCAACAAAAAGTCTATGGGGAACGATGCCAATATTTAAAAACTTACCTTCATTATTTTGCCGTTGAATGATATATTTTTTTATACTTGGATTTGGATGAGGACTCCAGAAAACCTTTACTTGCTGTGGTAGATCCTTGCTTGCAAAAACATTCTCGATAGGATTGATGAAAGAGGTTTTAATTTCAATTGCTTTGGATTGAGGAGAGATATTGTTTTCCTTTCCCAATACAACAATGTAAAAAGTATAGTTAGTTTGAGGTTTTAATCCAGCAACAAAGTGGTGAGTAGCATAAGGATTTTTAACGATTGCCAAGGGAATATTTTGTTGTTTATCATCTTTGTAAGTAATGGCATATCCCTCCACATTTTCAAGACCGCTTGGAGATTTCCACTCAAAGCCAACACTTGTTACATCCGTAATTGTTCTTGCATAAGAAATAGTTGGGAGTGAATTATCCACCTTCCTTTTTGCCAGATCGCTTTGGATAATGCTACAACCTTGGATGAAAAAAAAGCTAAAAAAGATAAGGTATATTTTCAGGTTTTTGCAAAAATTCATCAAGTTGTGCCTTATTGAAGTTTTTTTCCAAGAATTCTAGCATATCATCAAAAACAGAGGCTCTAAAAAGTAGCTTTTTTTCTGTAATTGGATGCGTTAGATAGAGTAAATAGGCGTGTAATAACATTCTGCCATTAAAATTACCCACATAGCCATAGGTTGTATCTCCAACAATATGTCTTGAAATGCTTTCAAGATGCACTCTAATTTGGTGAGTCCTACCAGTAAAGAGTTTGATGGCTACTACTTGGAGTTTTTTTTCTTCATTTGTCAATAGGGGTATAAAAATACTCTTAGAATATTTAGATGGGATAGAGCTTAGAGGATCTACTTTTGTTCTTTTTAGGCGATTTTTGGGATTCCTTCCAATATTGCATTCAATCGTTAATTTTTCTTTAATAGGGTTTGTAATAACAGCAAGATAATATCTACCTAATGTCTTGGATTGGAGTTGTTCAGAAAGAAGCGTATGGGAATGATTATCTTTAGCAATAATGATAGCTCCTGTTGTATTTTTATCCAAGCGATGCACGATACCATATCTTTCTTCCCCTGCTAAAGTTGAAAGAGAAAAATTTTTTTCTTTGAGCCAATCCACGAGGGTTGGATTTTTTACGCTTGGTGCTTTATGAATGACCAAGTTGCTTGGTTTATTGAGAATCAAAATATTATCATCCTCATAAATAATTTCAATTTTAAGATCTGTTATTTTATTTTTTGTGGGACCTCTTTTTTTGTTTTGTGGCAGAGATAGGAGGATTTGATCCCCTTTTTTTAAAATAATTCCACCTTTGGAGCAGGTTTTATTATTGAGGGATACTAAGGAATTTTTAATAAGATGAAGAATTTGATTTTTTGGCAGTTGTAGCCTTTTGGCTATAAAAGTATCAAGTCTGATGCCATCTTCATCGGCAATTATGATATTTGTCATATTTTGCATTTTTTTACACCTTTCCCACAAGAAGTAATTAATATGCTAGAATCTAAGCACTAATAAAATAGATAGAGATGGTGTGTTTATAGGGTTATGATTGATAGGCGTATTTTATCACATTTTGATTTTCTTTTGGTTTTTTTGATTATTCCTATTATAGGGCTTTCATTTTTTCTTGTAAATGGTTTTGATACAGATAAGGGGATAAGAGAGCTTATTTATATAACTGTAGGCATTGTATTATTTTTTATTTTTTTTCTTATCCCCTTTAGAAAGTTAAGCCGGTCTATCACAATATCCTATTGGCTTTTTATAGTAATGTTGATCTTTATTGATTTTTATGGTGCTGTAAGGCTTGGAGCACAAAGATGGATTGTTTTGCCAGGCACAGGTATGTCTTTTCAACCTAGTGAGCCAATGAAGATTGCTTTGGTATTGATGCTTGCAAATTTAATTGTGCATAATCCTCCTCAAAAAGGGGGATATGGTCTCAAAGATTTAGGAGTCTTTAGCTTTTATATTTTACTTCCTGTGTTTTTGGTAGCCAAGCAACCTGATTTAGGTAGTGCCATTATTATGTTTATTATGGGATATGGAATCTTATTTGTGGTTGGGATTCAAAAAAAGATTGTGCTTTGGTTTTTGGGGCTATTTATTTTGTTGGCTCCTATCTTATACTCTTCAAACCTTATCACAAGATGGGAATATCAGGCAAAAAGAGTTCAGGAGTTTATAGCAACTACTCCATCACATCAAGTACAACAATCTCTTATAGCAATTGGTTCTGCGGGTTGGACTGGAAAAAGCAAAGAAAATATAACACAGACAAAATTTGGTTTTTTACCTATTCCAATTACAGACATTATTTTTTCATATTATGTTGAGAGATTTGGTTTTATTGGAGCTTTAGTTTTATTTGTAATTTATATTATTTTGATTTTACATATCCTTTCATTTTGCCTTTTAGATCCTAGGGATTATTATTTGCAGGTTGTGGCAAGTGGTATTGCGATTTTGCTTTTTACTTATATGAGCGTTAATATTGCAATGACTGTTAATTTTGCCCCAGTTGTTGGGGTTCCTCTACCGATTCTTAGCTATGGTGGTAGTAGTTTCACTACTTTTATGATTTTATTTGGAATCCTAGAAAACCTACTTGCTTTTAAATTTGATTTTGAGTATAATTCAAGCCCTCTAAAACACTTAAGAAAAAAGAAAGGACCCTTAGCTCAGCTGGTCAGAGCACTCGGCTCATAACCGATTGGTCGTAGGTTCAAATCCTACAGGGTCCACCACTTTTTGATTACTTTCGAAAATAGATTTTAATATTTCATAAGAATTCTTATCAAATACATAGAATGCTTTTTATCCTAAAAAACAAATCAATCTTTTTTGAGTTTAAAAATATAGATATCTAAAATTTTTAATATAAAAGGTTCTTTAAAAGATAGATTAAGCCTAAAGATTCTTATAAAAAACTTAGAAATACCTATCAAAATAAAAGTGAAAATTAAGCTTGAATAAACACAGCATATTAAAAAATAAATAGCAATAAAACTGTATTACTATTAAATAAAGCAAAATAATTGTATAATGCTAAAAAATTAAATGAGGAGTTTTTTTGCAAACACTTAAAGATATAGCACAGATACAAGTAGGGCTTACTCTTTCAAGAGCAAAGGCAACTTTGTCTGACTTGGAAAAATACCCCTATAAATGTGTTTCAATTAACGCTTTTCCAACAAATGGAAACACAATGCTTTGGGGATATGAAAATCAATACTTCTCTTCAGAAAAAATTTCTAGTGACTATTTGACACAAGAGGGAGATGTGCTTGTGAGATTAAGAAGTCCAGTCCGATCCATTTATATTTCTAAAGCTGAAGAGGGCTTGCTTACTTCATCTTTGATTGCAATTATGCGCCCAAATCCAAAAGTTGTCCTAGGGGAGTTTTTAGCTTTTTATCTCAATTCATCTTTGCCTCAAGCTTTTTTTCAATCCAAAGTTAAAGGTACTACAATTCCAATGATTAAACTCTCTGACTTAAAAGATTTACAAATTCCCCTTCCTTCTATAGAAAAACAAAAAACTATTATTCAGTGGATGAAAGAGGGAGATAGGGAAATCTCTTTTTTAACCGAACTTACTAAGCAAAAAATATTACTCAAACAACAAATCTTTAAAACATTACTAGCAAAGGAGTAAAAATGTCAGTATCAAAAGAAATAATTAATGCAGTTGTATGGAAAGCCTGCGATGGATTCCGTGGGAGTATAGATAGCTCAAAATACAAAGACTATATATTAAGTATGCTTTTTGTCAAATATCTTTCTGATTTTTATAAAGAAAAATTACAAGTTTTGCAAAATAAATACAAAGGAGATGAGGAGAGAATCAAGCGAAGCTTGCAAAGAGAAAAGTTTGTCTTAGATCAAACCTGCACTTTTGATTTTTTACTTCAAAACAAAGAAGCTAATAATCTTGGCGAGCTTATCAATAAAGCACTATCAAGAATAGAAGAAGATAACTCTAGCAAACTTGATGGGATTTTCCGTAATGTGGATTTTAATGATAAGAATCTCTTAGGAGAGATCAAAGAAAGAAATGCAGTTTTGAGAAATCTGCTTGAAGTTTTTGATGATGAAAGATTGGATCTTTCTCCTAGTAAAATTTCTCAAAGAGATGTAATTGGTGATGCTTATGAATACCTAATCTCAGAATTTGCAAGTGATGCAGGGAAAAAAGGAGGAGAGTTTTTCACCCCTAGCGAGGTTTCTACTCTTTTAGCTAAGCTTGTAGGTGCAAAAGAAGGGGAACGAATCTATGATCCAACTTGCGGATCTGGTTCTTTGCTAATCAAAGCAAGCAAAGAAGTAGGAAATGAAAATTTTGCTATCTATGGACAAGAAAAAAACTCTCAAACCCACTCTCTTTGCCGGATGAATATGTTTTTACACGAAATTAATGATGCCAAAATTGAGTGGGGAGATACGATTAGAAATCCCTTGCAAATTCAAAATGATGCTTTGATGAAGTTTGATGTAATTGTAGCAAATCCACCTTTTTCACTCGAACAATGGGGGATTGATGAAGCTAGAGATGATAGATGGAAAAGATTTATAAACTACCCACTACCTCCTGAAAAGTGTGGAGATTATGCCTTTATCTTGCATATGATTTTCTCTCTTGCTCCTTTTGGTAGAATGGGAGTTGTGCTTCCTCATGGTGTTTTGTTCCGTGGAAGCAGTGAGGGCAAAATCCGCAAACAACTTATTGATGAAAATCTCCTTGATACAGTGATTGGACTTCCTGCTAATCTCTTTTATGGCACCTCAATTTCTGCGTGTATTTTGATTTTTAAGCGCAATAGAGAAAGGCAAGATATTCTTTTTATTGATGCAAGCAGAGAGTTTCAAAAAAACAAACGCCAAAATAAGCTCACAGAGGAAAATATCACCAAGATTTTCACAACCTACCATCAGCGCCAAGAGATTGAAAAATATTCTCATATTGCTACCCTTGAAGAGATTAAAGAAAATGATTATAACCTCAACATTCCTCGCTATGTGGATACTTATGAGGAAGAGGAAGAGGTAGATATCCCCTCTACACTTGCAAAAATTGCAAATCTTAATGAGGAAATTGCCAAAACGCAGAAAAAAATGGATGCTTACCTCAAAGAATTAGGACTAGTATGAAAAAATTCTTTAGCGATTTAAGCAAATATTTTGGTTTTTTGGGTTATCATACTAGTAACAGACCCCTTACACCTCTAGCCTCTAAGGTTAAGTGCCAACTAGGGGGTTTTACGCTATGAGCTTCCAAAAATCTTCTAAAACTTATCAAGAGTTAGTTCAAATCCTTAAAGATAGAAATCTGGTTGTTTCTGATGAGAGTAGAGCAGTTGATTTTCTAAGTAGGGTTCATTACTATCGATTGAGTGCTTATTATCCTCCCTTTCAAAGCAAAAAGGATTCTTTTGATCCAAATATTACTTTTGAGGATATTGTCAGGCTTTATGAGTTTGATGCAGAGCTAAGAAAATTTGTTTTTGCTTATATTGAGAAAGTTGAGATTGCTTTAAGGGCGAAAATAGTCCAAGTTCATACGCAACGATATGGAACACTTGGATATGCTGAAAATATAAAATCTCTTGATATGACAAATATGAAAAATATGTCTATCTATTGCGAAGTTGCACACAATATCCAGAAAGAAAAGACAAGAACAAAAGAGGTATTTGTGCAACACTTCAAAGATAATTGTAAAATGAATGATCTACCTCTATGGGCTTGTGTAGAACTTTTGTCCTTTGGAAATCTATCAAAACTTTTTTCGATTTTGCTTCCCCAAGATAAAAAGGCGATTTTGCAAGATTTTGGATTGAATCTTCATCCAAAACCTTTCCAGAATTGGCTAATGTGTTTGACTACGATTTGTAATATTTGTGCTCATCACGCAAGACTATGGAATCGAGTGATTGGCACCGAGTTTGTTATCCCAAATAAAACAAGTTTTTTACACAAGGAGGTTAATAGAAGAAAGATTTTCTTCGCTCTTAGTGTTTTAGCTCAAATCCTCAAAGATTCTTCTATTAAAGTAGAATTTAAAGCCCTATTAGACAAATATCCCACAATCCCTACAAAATCTATGGGAATCCCACAATCTTGGGAAGATCTAAGCCCTTGGAGTAACCTATGAAAAGCAATCAGATTCAAAATATTTATTTTTTACAAACCACTCAACTCTTTTTAAAATGGAAAGAGTTGGCTAGAGCGTTTAGGTGGTTGTTTTTATTTTGGAAAAGACCACTTACAAAGGAAAGAAGATGATTCCTAAAGGCTATAAACACACAGAAATTGGAATCTTGCCAGAGGATTGGGAAGTGGTGAGATTGGGGGAGGTGTGTGAGATTCATAATGGTTTTGCCTTTCAGTCAAAGAAGTTTAAAAAATGCGGATTCCCAATAGTTCGGATATCTAATATAAAAGATGATAATTCAATCTCTCTAGAAGAGATAGTTTATTTTTCATTTGATGATTATAAAAATAAAAACTTTAATAAATTTATGGTTTGCCAAAATGATATTTTGGTTGCTTTATCTGGAGCGACAACTGGGAAGATAGGGAAAATGCAAGAAAAAGTCACTCTGTATTTAAATCAGCGAGTTGGAAAATTTCAGCCTATGGAAAAGTTAAGTAATGATTTCCTCTATCACTACTTACTACTTCAATCTGATTTACTTCTTTTATTATCTGGAGGAGGGGCTCAGCCAAATTTAAGTACAAAAACAATTAAAAATAAAATACATATCCCCCTCCCACCGCTTGCAGAGCAAGAAAAAATCGCTAGAGTATTAAGCACTTGGGATACTCAAATCCAAAATTTAAAATCTCTTATTGCAGAAAAACAAAATCTCAAAAAAGGGCTTTGCCAGATCCTACTTTCAGCCAAAATGCGCCTTGTAGGTTTTGATGAACCTTGGCAAGTGGTGAGATTGGGAGATATCTTGGAATACGAGCAACCAACAAAATATTTAGTTTCAAGTACAGAGTATGATGATTCTTATATAACGCCTGTTTTGACAGCAGGAAAAACTTTTATTTTAGGATATACCGATGAAATGGAAGGAATTTACACCAACCTCCCAATTATTCTTTTTGATGATTTTACGACGGCAAGCCAATATGTAGATTTTTCTTTTAAAGTCAAATCATCAGCATGCAAAATTCTTAAGCTTAAGAGATCAGAGTTTAATTTAAGAGTTATATTTGAGACTATGCAGAGATTAGACTTTGTGGCAGACGATCATAAAAGATATTGGATTTCAGAGTATCAAAATCAAGAAATTTTTCTACCTAATGCAAAAGAGCAAGAGAAAATTGCAGAGATTCTAAGCGAGGCAGACAATGAAATCACGCTTCTTACTCAAAAACTAGAATCTCTCAAATCCCAAAAAAAAGGACTAATGCAAAAATTACTAAATGGAAAAGCGAGGGTGAAATAATGATAAAAAGTATAGTGCTTAAAAATGTAGCAAGTTATAAAAATGAAACAACTTTAACAACAGATAAAAGAGTCAATCTGATTTATGGGTTAAACGGTGCAGGGAAGACACAAATTTCTAGATTTTTGGCTAGTTATAGTAGGGGAAATGATGATGAAGTATTTCAAGAATGCAGCTTAAATATAGATGGTGATGCAAAAATTTTAGTTTATAACCAAGATTTTGTAGATAGTGAATTTTATACAAGTGATCCACTGAAAGGAATCTTTTCACTTTCACAAGAAGACATAGCAATAGTGGAACAAATTGAAAAACTCAATTCAAGCAAAATAAAATTAGAGGCGCAAAAGCAAAAACATGAAGAGCAAAAAGAGCAATGTGAAGAATTGATTATAAAAGAATATGAAGAATTGAAAGAAAAACTTTGGGAGATTAAAGGGGAAAAAATTAAAAAAGGTTCAATTTTAGAGAATCTTCTTGTGGGAAAAAAGCAAAAGCAGAGTTTTTGTGTTTATATGCTTAAAATTTTTTCTAAAGAGAAAGTGGAGACTCAAATTGATATTAAAGATTTAGAGAATAGGTATAGGCAGATTCAAGAAACACAAGAGGAGATTCAGCCTATCCAAGATATAAATATTAAAACCTTGTTTCCAATAGAGCAAGATTTAATTTTTCAGGAAAGTATTGTTGGGAACGAGAATAGTACAATCGCAGGATTTATTAAAGAATTGGGGAATGAATCTTGGGTTAAGGCAGGAAGAGAATGGATATCTGAAGATTCTGGTAAATGTCCTTTTTGTCAAGGGGAAACAATTACTCTAGAATTTCGAGAGCAAATCAAGAGCTATTTTGATGAAAATTATGAAAAAAAACTCACAATTCTAGAACAAAATTTGCGGAGTTATGAGAGTGAGATAAAGAAGATTCCTAGTATTGAAAGTTTCGAAAGAAAGGGATTTTTGGATCTAGAAAAGGATGGGGTAAGAAGTCTATATGATAAGCTAATCATAAATTTAGAAAAGAATCTGAGATTCATAAATGAGAAAATACATGATCCAAGTCAAAAGATTAAACTCTCTGATTCTGGAGAATATGTAGATAAACTTAATAAGATTTTTGGAGAAAAAAATTTACAAATCGACGCTTTTAACCAAGAACTTAGAAATAAAAAAGAAGCAAGGGGTAAGATAGAAAAGGAGTTTTGGGAGTATTTATCAGAACAATGTTTTGAGAAGATTAGCGATTATAAAGAAATTTACACAAAAAAACAAAATGAAATTGAAGGATATTGCAAGGCGATTTTGGCTCTTGAAGGCAAAATACAAAAAGGCAATAAAGATATCGAAGAATTAGAAAAAAATACTTCAACAACAAAAGAAGCTGTTAGTAATATCAATAGCTATTTAGAGGGGTTAGGAATTTGTAGTTTTCGTATCGTGCAAGTTGAGGAAGATAACAACTTCTTTTATCGAATTACAAGAGATTTTACCAAAAAGGATATTTTCACTACTTTGAGTGAGGGAGAGAAAACTCTTATTAGTTTTTTGTATTTTTTAGAGATTTGTAAGGGAAAACGAAAGCAAGATGAGGAGTATGGTAAAAAAATTATCGTGATTGATGATCCGATTTCGAGTTTATCTCATAACTATGTTTTTGATATGGCTCAACTCATCAAAGATTTGTTTTTAGAGGAAAAGTGCAAAATCTCTCATGTTGAACAGATTTTTATCCTTACTCATCATTTGTATTTTTTCCATGAATTGCGAGGATATAAAGAAGCATACAGCAACAATATACAATGTTTTAGAATCTTGAAATCTGATGGACAAATATCGCAAATTGAAAAAATTGGTGGTAATCAAATTCTGAATGAGTATCAAAGTTATTGGCAAATCTTAAAAGATTGTAGGGATAACCAAAATCCTAATTATTTGGCAGTAATTCCAAATATTATGAGAAATATTTTGGAATACTTTCTTGGTTTCACTAAAAAATCAAAGATAAATATAATAAAAAGAGGAGAAAGTGAATTAGACAAAGCTTTTTATCGTTATATTAATCGAGAATCGCATTCTTTTATGTCTAATATTGTGGATGGAAAAGAGGTGGATTTTAAATTCTTTTTGAATAAATTTAGACAGGTTTTTGATGATTTGGGATATTTAGAACATTATGAAACTATGATGAAAGAGAACCAACAAGAGGATTTTGAAAATGAAGAATAATCAAACAACCTACTCAACTTCTGAAGCCATCACTATCCAAAAGCCCTTAGTAGAATTTCTTAAAAAGATGGGCTATCACTACATTTCTCCCAAAGAAATGCAAAACTATAGGACAAATACAAAAGAAGTCTTGCTTAAAGATATTTTGCGCACCCATCTCTCTAAAGCCTCCTTTTCTCACAAAGGTCAAAATTATTATTTTTCTACCGAAGGAATTGAGCGGGCAATCAGAGAGCTAGAAACCCCCTCAAGCGAAGGATTGCTTAAAAGTAACGAAACTTTAACAACTAAACTTCTACAGGGTATAGAAGTTCCCCAATCCCTCCAAGATGGCAGTAGCAAAAATCAAACTCTCCTTCTTATTGATTTTGAAAATCCTGACACTAATGATTTTAGTTTCACAGAAGAATTTGAAGTGCTAAGAGCTCAAGAAGAGGGTGGGGAGAAGCATAGGCGTCCTGATATCGTGGTATTTGTCAATGGAATCCCTCTTGTAGTGATTGAACTTAAAAAATCTGGAGTTGATATTAAAGAGGGGATTTCTCAAATGATTCGCAATCAAAAAAATGGCGAGATTCCTCATTTTTTTAGATTCATTCAGATGACTTTGGTAGGAAATAACCAAGATGCCAAATATGCTACCACAGGCACCCCAGCTAAGTATTATGCGAGATGGGTAGAAGAAGATGAAAAATATCTTTCTCCATTTTCTGGAGAGAAAAATGCTAATGCAATTGAAAAGCTTGTATTTTCTCTTTTGAGTAAAGAGCGATTATTGGAGATGATTTATTCTTTTATTGTGTTTGAGAAGTTGCAAAAAAAGATAGCACGCCATCAGCAATATTTTGCGATTAAAAGAACACTTGTTCGCATTCAAAACGACAAAGGAGAATCAAGACAAGGAGGTTTGATATGGCACACTCAAGGCAGTGGAAAATCTCTTACTATGAGTTTAATGGCTACAGTGATAAAAAAGAATATTCCTAGAGCTAGGATTATTGTCGTTACTGATCGCAAAGATTTAGATATCCAGATTCATAAAGTTTTTCAAGCAAGTGGTATTAGTGTCTCTCGTGCAAGAAATTCTTTGCATTTAAAAGATCTTTTGTCTTCTGGTGTGAGGGTGATTACAACGCTTGTGCATAAATTTTATGATGTTAAAGACAAGGTAGGAGAAGATAGGGATGTTTTTGTGCTTGTAGATGAGGCTCATCGCACTCAAAGTGGACTTTTGCATAATGCGATGAAGAGAGTTTTCCCTAATGGATGTTATATTGCTTTTACAGGGACACCATTACTTAAAAAAGATAAAAGTTCTGTTCAAAAGTTTGGAGGATTTATCCATAAATATACAATTGAGCAAGCCCTAAGAGATGAAGCGATTGTGCCACTATATTATGAAGGGCGCATTGCTGATCAATTTGTCAATAATCAAGATGCTCTCAATCGTCGATTTGAAATGCTTTCAAGAGATCTAAGCAAAGAGCAAAAAGCTGACCTTAGGGCAAAAATCTCTCGTTTCCAAAGACTTGCCCCCAATCGCGAACGCCTAGAAGAGATTGCACTAGATATTTCTATTCATTTTGAGAAGATACGCCCTTTTAAAGCAATGCTTGCTACAAGCTCTAAATATGAAGCAATTAAATATCATCAAATTTTTCAAAAAAATAATTGGCTTAAAAGTGCTTTTGTTATCTCTGCTCCTGATATGAGAGAGGGGTATGAAGATATCAATCAAAGCAATCAAGATGAGGTAAGAAAAGCTTGGGAAGACTTGATGAAAGAATTCTCAAATGAAGAGACTTATATGGAATACATTCAAGATAATTTTGCCAATGGAGATGAAATTGAGCTTTTGATTGTTGTAGATAAACTTTTGACAGGATTTGATGCACCTAGCGTGTGTTGCCTTTATCTGGATAAAACACTTAGAGATCATAGTCTTTTACAAGCTATTGCAAGAGCTAATCGGATTTTTGAAAATAAGGATTTTGGAATTATTATTGATTATCGTGGATTGCTTGATAATTTAAGTAAAGCCCTTGTTGATTATGAGGTTTTGGCTGGATATGAGGAGGGAGATATTGCCAAAGCAGTGATTAGTCTGCAAAAGCAGTCTTTAGATGTAAGGGAGAAATTTCAAGCCTTGCAAGATTTTTTTATCAAGTGTCAAGTACAAGAAGATTATGAGATATTTTTAGAAGATAGAGAGAGGCGTGAGAAGTTCTACTCACTTCTTTTAGAGTTTTCAAAGAGTCTCCAGCTCCTTTTTTTAGGCGAGGGGTATCAGGATGAAATCAAAGATTCAGAAGTAGAGATATTTAAAAAAGCTTTGAAATTTTATGTAGAGCTTAAGCGCAGTGTTCAGCTTCGCTATCACGAAAAAGTGGATTTTAGAAATTATGAAAAACAAATGCAAGAGCTTATTGATCGCTATATTGGAGCAAATGAAGTAGAGGTATTAGTAGAGCTTGTAGGGGTGTTTGATGAGAGATTTTTAGGTGAAGAGAAGCAATTGGGATCTGATAGTGCAAAAGCAGATCGGATTATAAATGCCATAAATCAAGTTATTACTCAAGAAAGGGTAAAGAATCCATTTTTCTATGATGAATTAAGTAAGCAGATTAAAGATGTATTAGAAAAATATAAGCAGGGAAGAATCCAAGAAGTAGAAAAGCTATTTGAAGCTAAAAAAATCTTAGAGAATCTAAGGGGCTATAGTAATAATGATCAGGGAAGTTATCCAAAAGACTTGGTGAAAAACGCCCAAAAAGCTTTTTATGATAATCTTAAATCAAGGTTTGATGATGAGGAAAAATTGGTGAAATTTATTCTTGAGCTTGATGAGGTATTTGTGCAAAAATCTCAAAAACCTGATTGGGAATATAATCTAGAGATTGCTAAGCAAATTGATCAAGCAATCGATGATTTGCTCTATGAGTATGATATTCTTATTCCATCTCAAGAGATTGAGAGCTTTATCATCAAAGTGAGAGAGATAGGACAAAAAAACTATGCAAGCTAAAGTCATCTATAAAGATATTAAAAATTTTATTCTTAAAGTTAAGCCTTCTTTAGAAGTAATTTTGAGCGTACCAAGACATACAAGCGCTAAAGAGATAGATTATATCTTGCAAAAACGCAAAGGATGGATTGAAAATGCATTGCAAAGATTCCAAGCTCTGCAGCCCATAAGCCCCAAAGAATTTGTAAGCGGAGAAGATTTTGAGTATTTAGGAAAGCATTATCGTCTTAAAGTGATTCCAAGTACAAAAGAAGAGATAAGAATTAATGGTGCATTTGTAGAACTTTTGACAAAAAAAGAAAATGATTTTTTGCATAAACAAAAGCTCATCAAGCAATGGTATCAAAAAAGAGCTCTTGAGTGTTTTAGTAAATTGCTAGATTCTTATGCAAAACTTTTGGGGTTTGAGGTAAAGACTCTAAGGATTAGGACAATGAAAACAAGATGGGGAAGTTGCAATCCTAAAAAAGCCTCAATTAATCTCAATCTTGAATTGATTAAAAAGGATAAAAGAGAGATTGAGTATGTCATCTTGCACGAATTAGCACATCTTAAATATCCTTATCATAATCAAGACTTTTATCACTTTGTAGCCTTATATATGCCAGATTGGAAAGATGTAAGAGCAAAGCTAAATGGAATAAAAGCTTAAATAAGGATTAAAAAAGCTTTATTTAAGCTTTGTTGGTTGTTTAGCTCATAATTTAAAGAGTGATTTATTCTTTTATTTTTAAAACATCTAGCAATGCCTTATAAAGAGCAATTGCACTTAGGCGATAACCAAGAGGTGTGAGATGCACATCCTTTTTTGATAATTTTTTTTCAATCCACTCATCTTTTGTTCCACTTTTCTCCATAAAATCATCAAGATCAAAAAAGAGTGTGTTTTCATTTTTTGCTAGCTCTCTTACAGCCTTTTTAACAGGTAAAAAGTTTGTTGTAATTTCATATTTTTTCTTCTCATTATTCTTTAATACGACAGTAGGGGGACCTACTAATAAAATTGTAGCATTAGGGTTAAATTTTCTAATCTTTCTAATCAGTACTTTATAGTTATGTAAGAAGCTTTCTTTATCAAACTTTTCAGAAATCGCATCATTAGATCCATAAGAGAAAATAATAAGATCATATTGGATTGCTTGAAGCTCTTGATCAAAGATTTCTTGATTCCACTTTAGCCAAAGATCACTTCTTGCGCCATTAATTCCCATATGATCGATGATGTTGTTTTTGTCTTTGTTGTAGATAAAATAACCTCCAAGCATTCCATTTCTAATCAAGGATTTAATTTTTATTGGAAATTTTAGATCATATTCTTTGCTTAATACCCAAGTTTCGGGATTTTTTGAGCTTAAATGAATCTTTTTTTGATTAGCATCTAGTATCTCAAAAGTTGCAAGATTATTAGGAGATTTAAAAACAAAACGCGTTGTGAAGTTTTTATTTTCAAACTTGGGGTTAATTATGATATAAGCATCAGAATTCTTTGACCTTGCAATAACCCCACCCATTGGATAATTAATATAATTATTTCGTAGAGAATTATAGGTTTCAAAACCTTTGCTTTGCATTTCTACAAGAATATTTCTGTGATAGTTTGGAAATAAGGGATAGATAAAGCCCAAAGCATTAGGAGTGAAGATAATATTTCTTAATTCAGAGGAAAAAATATCAGGTGCTATATGAGAATCCCCAAAGACTTTAATTTTTAGATTTTCTTTTTTTAAAATTTTGTCTCTCAATAAATTTACATTGGGGGAATTATAATTATGCATTTGTGCTTTTTCTATTTTCTTGATTATTTTAGGGTCATATTTTTGTAGATTTTGTTCAAATAAACTTCCTGTCTTTGACCCTAACCATATTGGCAAAAGACACACTGCTAATATCAATTTTTTCATTCTTCAGACCTTTGAATATTCTTATTTACTTCATCAAAACTTTCCTCATCAGGAGCTTTTTCTTGAATAACTTCAAGCTTTTCAATTAATAAATCAGACAATAATCTAGAGCCTGCAATACTAAAGTGAATCCCATCAGAAGCACGAATTTTTACTCTTGTGTTATTATCTTTTTGGAGGTCAGGAGTATAGATTCCTTGTGGCGCAAATAAAAAATTAGTTTTAATAAAAAAAGCACGATTAAGCATAGCTTCTTGCTCATAGAGTTCATTTAAATGGGAAATTCTAGTATTTAATTTAGGATTTTTTACTACAGGTATTTCATACCAAAATATAAAAATTTGTCTTTCTTTTGCAAGTTCATAAATTCTTTGAATTCTCTGTGAATAAACTTCATCCCATTCTGGAGTTTGAAATTTGAGCTTTCCGATATTCCAAGGATCATTGGCTCCAAGCATTACTACAATTACATCAATATTTAAATTTTCATTTAAAGTATTTTCTAATACTTCAGGCCAATTGAAAAACTTGGAATAAGTAAGACCAGTGCTTTGCTTGGCTAAATCTATCACTTGTATATTTTGTTTTTGGAGTTTTGGAGTAAGTGTCATACTTACACCTTGCATCATAGAATCCCCAATAAATAGAAATGTAGCATAATCTCTAATCACAAGCTTATCATTCTCTATGCTTATTCTTGGAGGTATTTCACTAGTTTCTTCTTGGATTACTTCAGATAATTGGGATTGGTTTTCTTCAATATTTTTGTAGCCTAGGGTTGAAGCTTTTGGCAAAAGTTCTTCAAATTTATCTGAAAGCATTACTGTTGGCTGACTAAACCATACCAATAATTGATTGAAACTATTATCTTCTTGTGAAAATTCCCAGTGATATTTTTGTTCCAAATACTTCAAAATGCTTTGATTAAATAACAATGAGATGCTAAAGTAAATCATACATAAAGTGAAAAAAAACTTCCAAAATTTCATCAAAAATCCGCATAAATAAAATTAGGTATGCCATTTGGCATAATCGAAAAAATCACAGCAAGAAGAATAATTAAATAAAGGGGCTTAATGATATTGGGGATTTTTCCAAGGTGGAGGACAAAAAGTTTATCAAGATTGATGCAAAATTGATAGGCAACAAAGATAATAAATCCTGCTAGTAGGAGGATGATATTTGTTTGGGTAATGGGTAAATGATTATTAAAAGCATAAATAAAATCAAGCGATTGTGAAAAGTCTTGATAATAGAAAAATATCCAACAAAAAGTGACAAAATTAAATGTAATGAGTTTGGATAAAAGTGGAATTTTGTGAAAATTGATAGAAAATTTTTGCATACAATTGACAACAATAACCCCCATACCATGCAACCCTCCCCATACTAAAAAGTTAATCGTATTGCCATGCCAGATTCCAGAAATGCAAAATGAAATCAAAACAAAGAGTTGAGTTTTAAAAAAACCTTTCTTGTTGCCTCCCAATGGGATGTAAATATAATCTCTAATAAAAGTAGAAAGGCTGATATGCCACCTTGCCCAAAAATCCTTTAGATTCTTTGCAATATAAGGCATATTGAAATTCATAGGAAGTTTGAAACCAATCATTAATGCAAAAGCACATACTAAATTTACATATCCACTAAAATCACAATAAATCTGTATAGAGTAGCCATAGATTCCTAGTAGTAATTCAATCATATTAAAGCTACTAGGATTTTTTAGTATTTCCGTGACATAGATATCTAAATAGCTTGCAATAATGATTTTTTTGATGATTCCAAAAATTAAAAGCATAAAAATCAGATTAACATTTTCTGGCTTCCAAACTCTTATTTTTTCAAATTGTCCAAAAAAGAAATCAGCCCGCATAATAGGACCAGAAATAAAGGTCGGAAAAAAGGATAAATAAGTTGCTAAATCTTCAAAGCTTTGAAGATTTTTATTGAAAGCACTACCTTGAATTTTGCCATCATATACCCATTTAAGATAGGTAATAGATGCAAAGGTATAAAAACTAATACCAAAAGGCATTAAAATATCAATCTGACTGTCTTTAAAACCCATAAAACTAAAAAAGACAATAGCAAAATCTTTGATACTAGAGTAATACTTAAAAAAGCATAAAAATAAAACAGCAAAAGCAATGCTTCCCAAGAATAAAAATCTTTTCTGATAACTAGCAATAGCTAGAGCTGAAAAATGGATGAAAATGGTATAAAAAAGTAAAACAAGGGCAATATAAAAATTCCCTAGCGCAGTGATTAAAGTGTAGTTAAAAGCTAGGATCAAAAGATTTTGGTGTTTATAGTTTTTTAAACTCCAATAAATGGCTAAAAAACATAAAAATAATAAAGAAAACTCAATAGAAAAAAAGTTCATCTAATCATCCAAATTTGTAATAAGATATTTAGATCTTACAACTTCAAGCTCTTTTTCTAAGCGTTGTTTTTCTTCAACCAAAAGATCATATTGTGCTTGCAGAGCATTGATATTTCTACTAGTGTGATAAATTTCACTTGTTAAGAAAATCTTTGTTCCAAGTAAAAGACAGGAAAAAAAGAGTATGCATAATGCCCCTGCCAAAGATTTAGGACTTAGGCCAGAAAGATAAATTTGCAAGGGCTCATAAAGATTGTCTTGAACTCTCATTAAATCAACTCTAATTTATTTTTTTGTGAAATATTATATTTATTATGGTTTTTTTGCAAGTATTTTAAGGATTTGCGCAGAATCAATAAATGAAAAGATTTTTAATAAGTCTTTTATTACATCTTTAGGATGTTTATAGTGATTGTCTCCTTTTAGATTCTTTAGCGGTTTAAGATAGATTGCATATATTGTTAATCTCTTAATTTATGAAATTTTAGTTTTTGAGACTACAGCTCTCTTGTTTTGTATGTTTTTTTGTTTTAGATTTATTTATTAGGAATTATTTTTTATAAAATCTAAAAGTTTATTTAAATTATTTAGGATAGTTTAGTTCATAAGACTAAACTATATTTATTTTAATTTCATAAAGTCTTGACTTGTTTATGAAATTAAACTAGAATTCTATCACTTAAAGTTTTTAAGTGCTAATTTATTATGCAAAATTTAGATTAAGGAGCTTAAGATGGAATTCAAGCCACTTGGAAAGAGAGTTCTTGTAGAAAGACTTGAGGAAGAAACAAAGACAAGTTCGGGTATTATCATTCCTGATAATGCAAAAGAAAAGCCTTTAATGGGTGTAGTTAAGGCAATAGGTGGTAAAGTTTCTGAAGAATGCGGATGTATTAAAGATGGTGATACAGTTGTGTTTGGAAAATATAAAGGTAGTGAAATTAAACTAGACAATAAAGAATATATCGTATTGGATTTTGAAGATATACTAGGAATCATGAGTAAGTAATTTATAAAGTTTGTTAAGGAGAAGAAAATGGCAAAAGAAATAAAATTTAGTGATAATGCAAGAAATAAACTTTTTGAGGGCGTAAAGCAATTAAGCGATGCTGTTAAAGTAACAATGGGGCCAAGAGGTCGTAATGTATTGATTCAAAAAAGCTATGGTGCTCCAACTATTACAAAAGATGGTGTTTCTGTTGCAAAAGAAGTAGAACTAGCAGATCCGATTGCAAATATGGGTGCTCAACTAGTAAAAGAGGTAGCAAGTAAAACTGCAGATGCTGCTGGAGATGGAACAACTACTGCTACAGTTCTAGCTTATAGTATTTATAAAGAAGGTCTTAGAAATATTACTGCTGGTGCAAACCCTGTAGAAGTAAAAAGAGGTATGGATAAAGCAGTAGAAGCAATTATTGCAGAGCTTAAAAATGGAAGCAAAAAAGTAGGTGGAAAATCTGATATTGCACAAGTAGCTACAATTTCTGCAAACTCTGATGAAAAAATTGGAAGTTTGATTGCAGAGGCAATGGAAAAAGTAGGTAAAGATGGTGTAATCACTGTAGAGGAAGCAAAAGGAATCAACGATGAACTAAGCGTTGTTGAGGGTATGCAATTTGACAGAGGATATCTTTCACCTTATTTTGTGACTAATACTGATAAAATGACAACTCAACTTGAAAATGCATATGTGCTTTTAACAGATAAGAAAATCTCTTCAATGAAAGATATTCTACCTTTACTTGAAGCTACAATGAAGAGTGGAAAGCCTTTATTGATTGTTGCAGAAGATATTGAAGGTGAAGCACTAACTACACTTGTAGTAAATAAATTACGAGGTGTTTTAAATGTAGCAGCAGTAAAAGCTCCTGGATTTGGCGATAGAAGAAAAGAAATGTTAAAAGATATCGCAATTCTTACAGGTGGTGAAGTAATCAGCGAAGAAGTAGGTAAAACTTTAGAATCTGCGACAATTGAAGATTTAGGTCAAGCTGCAAGAATTGTAATTGATAAAGATAATACAACAATCGTAGATGGTAAGGGTTCAAGTGATGAGGTAAAAGCAAGAGTAGCTCAAATCCGCACACAAATTGAAAGCACAACAAGTGATTATGATAGAGAAAAACTACAAGAAAGACTAGCAAAACTTAGTGGTGGTGTAGCAGTAATTAAAGTAGGTGCAGCAAGTGAAGTAGAAATGAAAGAGAAAAAAGATCGCGTAGATGATGCTTTAAGTGCTACAAAAGCTGCAGTTGAAGAGGGTATTGTAATTGGTGGTGGAGCTGCTCTTATCCGTGCTGCTCAAAAAGTAAATTTAAAGCTTGAGGGTGATGAGGCTATAGGCTATGATATCATCAAAAGAGCAATTAAAGCTCCTTTAGCACAAATTGCTGCAAATGCAGGTTTTGATAGTGGTGTAGTTGTAAATGAGGTAGAAAATAAGCAAGATGCTTTTGGTTTCAATGCAAGCAATGGTGAGTATGTAGATATGTTTACTGCAGGAATCATTGACCCTCTAAAAGTTACAAGAGTTGCATTACAAAATGCAGTTTCTGTATCAAGCCTTCTTTTAACAACAGAAGCTACAATCAATGAGATTAAAGAAGATAAGCCATCTGCTCCAGCAATGCCTGATATGGGAGGAATGGGTGGTATGGGAGGAATGGGTGGTATGATGTAATCCCCCCCCCCCTATTAATTCTTTTAATTTTTAACTGCCTTTTAACTTTAAAACTTTCAAACCTCCCTTAGCACTGCTAGGGGAGGATTATATTAGAGCTATTTTTAATCCTAATTTTTGATAGAATTAAATGGTTTTATGCTTGTGATACTTGGATAATTTTTTAGAGAATAAAATCTTTATAAACTATGTTTAAAACTACTATTTAAAAAAGTATATTTTTGTTTTGAATAAGACTAATCCACCCTAAATATCTTGCTTATACAATTAAAATTTTCATCTTGTATCAGGATTTAAAAGGTGTCTGAAAAAAGTGAGTTTTATCATTTTAAGAGTTCAAATAGGCAAAAAGCTGTGGCATTTTCTTAATTATTTTCTTTAAAGTACCTATAGATTTAACCAAAAAAAGAATAAAAAAAGTTTTTTTGTAAAAGTTTTGGTGATTTTTGCTACCTCATAAAACATAAAAAATCTACTACAAAAAGATGGGCTTACTAAAAAGTACCCTAGATTTTACAGGAGTATTTTTGATTTTATAGGGTGGGGCTATTGGGTGTAAAAAGTCCTTATAAAACCCTTAGATTTTATTTTTTTCTCATTAATTTTATAGTAGAATAGCGCGATTTTTGTCTTTTAAAATCAGCAAGTTTATGTGAAGTAGAAGGAGAAGGCTATGGCCGAAATAAAAAGAAGAGATTTTTTAGGAATGACACTGGGGGGTGTGGCTGCTGCAGGTGCTGTTGCGTCTTTGGTCGCTATGAAAAAGACTTGGGATCCTCTTCCTAGTGTTGTTTCTGCGGGCTTTACAACTGTAGATTTAAGCCCTATGAAAGAGGGAGATTTTTTCAATACAGAGTGGAGAGGAAAGCCTGTATATATTATCAGAAAAAAGGCGGATGCAAGTTTTAATGCTGCTAGAGACTTTAAGATAGGAGATGCAGTTTTTACTTTAGGAATCCAAATTTGCACACACTTGGGTTGTATTCCTATTTTTGATTCAAATAAAGAAGATTTCTTTTGTCCTTGTCATGGTGGGCGTTTTGATATTGATGGGGTGAATGTTGCAGGAACCCCACCACCAAAGCCTTTTGATATACCACCTTTTAAGGTTGATGGTATGAAACTTGTGTTGGGTGAGAGTGGTTCAGAATATGAAGCGATGTTAAAAGCATAAGGAGAATTAAATGGCAAAAATAAAGAAAGCTAACGGTTTAGTGGATTGGCTTGATCAGCGTATGGGGCTGAAAAAGCTGATTGAAGTGATGATGACAAAGTATTGGATTCCAAAAAATATCAATTTTTTATGGGCAATGGGCGTTGTTTTGTTGGTTTTATTCACACTATTATTGGTGTCTGGATTATTTTTGTTAATGTATTACAAGCCCGATGCAAAATTGGCATTTGATAGTGTAAATTATACGATTATGCAAGAGGTTGCTTATGGGTGGCTTTGGAGACATATACACGCAGTTGCTGCAAGTATGATTTTTGTAATCATCTACATTCATATGTTTGTTGCAATTTATTATGGATCTTATAAGAGAGGCAGAGAAGTAATTTGGTTGGGAGGAATGTTACTATTTGTCGTTTTTTCAGCAGAAGCATTTAGTGGATATATGCTTCCTTGGGGACAAATGAGTTATTGGGCAGCAGCAGTTATTACTAATCTATTTGGTGGTATTCCTGTTATAGGACCAGAGGTTGTAGAGTGGGTGAGAGGAAATTATGTTGTTGCAGATTCTACACTTACAAGATTCTTTATGCTTCATGTTTGTCTTTTACCAATAGTTATTTTAAGTCTTATAGCATTTCACTTTTATTCTTTGAGAGTGCCTCATGTAAATAATGAGGAGGGTGAGGAGCTTGATTTTGAGGTTGAACAGGAAAAGTATTTAGCAGATAAGAAAAAAGAATCTAAAGTAATTCCTTTTTGGCCAGTTTTTCTTTCAAAAGACATCTTTGTTGTATCAGTTTTTATGATCTTCTTCTTTTATCTTGTGTGTTATCACTTTGATTTTGCTATGGATCCAATCAATTTTGAACCTGCAGATAACTTAAAGACACCTTTACATATTTATCCAGAATGGTATTTCTTATGGAGTTATGAAGTACTTAGAGGATTTTTCTTTAGTGCAGATCTTGGTTTGATTGCTTTTGGTATTGCTCAAGTTGTATTTTTTATGTTGCCTTGGTTAGATAGAAGTGATGTTGTAGCTCCAGCTCATAAAAGAAAAGGTTTTGTGGTTTGGTTTTGGCTTTTAATTGCTGACCTTGTAATACTCACAATTTATGGTAAGTTACCTCCAGAGGGTATTAATACTTACATTGGCTTTGGTGCTTCAATAGGGTTTTTATTCTTAATGTTTGTCGCACTTCCTATCATCACAATTATGGAGAGAAAAGGAGGTGTTAAATGAGAGAGCTAAAGATTTTGGCAATTATTGTAGCAATTGTTGGAATTATCTATTGGGGGGTTGAACCTCTAGCGCATTCACAGATGCACCCAAAGGTTGCACCTGCTGATTTTAACTTTGAGGATTTAAGTAGTGTTGATATGCAAAATGCAGATATCAAAAAGGGTAAAAGCTTGACTGCAGATAATTGTGCTTCCTGCCATAGTATCAAATCCGAAGGTATAGAAGCTCCTATGGATGAGGCTTCAGCAGCATCTACTTTTGGTGTAGTTCCTCCTGATTTATCAAATATTGGTGGTATTTTGGATGCAAAATTTTTGGTGCATTTTATTGCAGATCCAGTAAAGGCTAGCCTTGTTAGCCATAAATTTAAGGTAGTTTGCGAAGGTGAGGATACGCAAAAGTGCGAGGAAGGAAATCAAGGTAAAGCAGACTATCCTATGAATGCCTTTACAGGGATTTTAAGCACAGAAGAAATGGTAGATATTGTTGCGTATCTACAATCTATTGCATCTAAGAATTTAAGCAATAAAGAAGTATTTGAACAAGCTTGTCAGAGATGCCATAGTATGAAGTATGATAAGGTGGTTGCACTTACTCCAGATGAGGATCTTTCAAGATATCTTGGATCAAAAGCTCCTGACTTGTCAATGATGATCAGAAGTAAGGGTGAAAAGTATCTAAATATTTTTATCAATGATCCACAAAAGGAATTAAGCGGAACTGCAATGCCTAGAGTAGGTCTTACAGAGGAGGCACAAAACCAAGTGATTGATTATATTGAAAAAGTTGGTGATAGCAAAAAGCCTGAGCGCGATGCACTTGGAATTAAAATAATGATTTTCTTTGCAGTGTTCTCACTTCTTGCTTATGCGTGGAAGAGAAAGATCTGGAAAGATTTACACTAATTTTATGAAGCCATAGATCACTCTATGGCTTTTTTTAAAATAGAAAGTAAGAATTAGACAAGAAGCAATCTACTTTTATAAATAATCAATTAAATCAAATTTTTAACTCAAGATAATTCATCAATATTTTTATACCCTTGTAAAAGATTTTATATTTTAAAAATTCTAATTTTAAAGATGAATTTTTCTTCTTAGAATTTCAAGGAATACCAATATAACTACACAATTAAAGAATAATTGCAAGAAGCTATATTTAGATAAAAGAAGCATTTTGAAGCTTTCAAATACTTCTTATCTACTGTAGTGAAATCTTTGATTTAATAGTTTTTAAGTATCTCTTTTTAGCAAAGAGTTGAGTGAAAATATGAGAATGATAAATCTTGCAAGGAAGTTTTTGATATGCCATTATTAAGCCATCAAAATAAAGCTTAATTTATCTCTAACTAATAATTTTCAATTGTAATACAAGCTTTTATAAAAAATAAAATCAGAATAGATTCAACAAATATAAATAAATAATTAATTAATTCTAAATTAAAATTAACTATAAAAAGTATAAAACAAAGGATGAGTGAAAACTGGTTTAAAAAATTAAAAATATTCAAAAAACTAATTTTTTGCACCAAAAGAGTAGGCAAAAACCAATCAAAATATAATAAAAATGATTTTTAATTAAAAAAAATTCATATTTTTTTACAAAAATTTACAATTTTTCTATTTTTTTTTGGAAACTCTCAAAACAAGCAGGAATCGCATTTTCATAAAAAAATATAAAAGTCAAAAAATATTTTTTCCTCTAATTCTCTTTTATTTAAGAATATTTTAAACAAAAAACATCCAGTAAATACTATAATAGATAGGTCATTTGTTAAGTCGTTATTAATTTGTTTTATAAAAATTATGTTCTAGATTCTAAAACCAAAATAACTATGCAGGCGTAATTTTTCTAATTCAATCTATAAAACTTACATTTGTAAATAACTTTCACATCACGGAGGAATCTAGTTATGTACTTAGAGAAATCAAAAGAGAAGGATAATGTTTCTTTGACAAATCCTCTTATAAAAACTTCTCAAAAATCAATCTTTAAGCCTATTATCGCTAGTTCATTAGCTCTTTTTCTTGGTTCAAGTTTTGTTTATGCAAATTGTAGTGGAAATAATGGTGCGCCTGTTCTTTGTGTGGGAAATCTGGAAAATGAGGTAATCACAAATAAGCTAACTTGGAAGGATGATTCTGGAATGTATGCTCCACAACTTCAAGGTGATACGATAAATCTTGCTTTTAAGTTTCGCTATTTTGGTGACATGATTTCAGATGCTTCAGTCAATGGCAATGAAACAGTTTTTTACGCAAATACAAGATCTGTGGTTATTAAGAGCAATGGAGTTGGCATTAAAACTTCTTCTTTGCGGGTTTATTTTGATGAATTAAATGACAAAAAATTTACTTTAGATTTAAGTAATACAAATAATTCCAATCCTTCATTTCAAGGTGATTTAGAAATTAAAGGTGAAGGATTTTATAATGTCTTTGATGCAAAATTAAAAAATGGAATGAAGGGTAACATTTTTTTAAATTCAAGTTCTATGGTTACTTTTGACTTGATGCAAGCAGAAAGCAAGATTGAGGGACATATCACAAGTGATATTAAGGGTGGAAATCTCACAATTAAGAATGGAATGCTTGTTGGTAATATTGGAGGACAAGTTCTTTCTATCCCAGGAACTAAAGATCTTACAATTGTTTTTGATGGCACAAAAATGCAAGGTGACATTCAAACAGGGTCTGGTGATTTAAATGGGAATGATTTTCAGAGAAAAGAAATAACTTTTATGAATCTAGCCAATAACTCAGAATTTGCATTGACAGGAAGTATTATCTCTTATGGTAGTGGATATGGATTAAGTCTTGATAGAAATAAAGGCAATCATGTAACTTTTGAAAAAGGTTCGATGAAAGGACATATTCAAACCTATAGAGATCGTGCCCAAAGAGTGGGATATAATGAAGTTATTTTTAAGGATGATGGTGCAAAATTAGAAGGGAATATAGAGGCTTTAGGGGGTTCTATAAAGGGTAGTATGAGTGCAACAAATAAGGTTGTTTTTGAGCAATCTGGAACTGTTATTGGGCAGATTCTTGCAAAAAGCGATTCCCTTAAAGATTTGATTTATTCATCTTCTTTTCAGGGCAAGAATGAAGTATTTTTTAATGGTTCTAACAATAAGATTGAAAATGTTGATCCTGAAAAAACAGAAAAGAGGGCTGCAATACTTGCACAATCAAGTATTAATGAAGTAATCTTTAATAACAGGCATGCTAATAATACAATTGTAGGTGAAATTATCGCAGAAGATTCAAGCGTTACTATCAATAGAATCAAGGCAACAAATATCATCACTTTTAATGGTGGAACCAATACTATCACAGGAAACATTTTTGCAAGAAAGTCCAATGGAAGCGTAGGGGATTTTATACACGAAAATATCATCACTTTTAATGGTGGAAATAGCATAATCAATGGTTATATCACAACAGATAATTCTTCAGAAGTGAATAAGGAGGAAGTAAGATATGGAGGACGCAATATTTTAAATCTTAAAAATGCCACCTTAACCATTAAAAATAATGTAGAAGGAAAGGATCTAGATCCTATTATTGCTCTTAATAAGGGTTCTAATATTATTAATTTTGAGGGAGATGAAGTAATTTTAACCCTCCAGAGAACTAATAATATTAATGATGGGCTTATTTATACTAGAGATGTAAGTTCTGTTATTACAGTCAATTTTAATGCAAAATCCTCAATACTTAATGGAGGTATTACAAGTGGTAATGGAGTGATTGCAATTAATTTAAATGGCGATCGCACAAGGATAGAAAAAGCTCTCAGCACAAGTAGTTATGGAACATTAAACCTAAGTTTTAGTAATAATGCTGTTTTATCAATAGGTGATAAGCTAATATCAGAAACAACATCAAATTTCAAGGGCACTGTGAATATTAATCTAGCTTCTGATGGAATCGTTGATGGAATCATTGATGGGAACATAGATCTTAAGGGAGAAACAAGAGTTTATTTTGATAATAACTCTGCCTTAAACCTTATAGGAGGTAATGCTACTAAAACAATTAGTAATCTTACCACTGTTGGTGATGGGGTGATTAATATATCAGGCCAAGCAAGATGGCAAGAAGATTTTGTCTCAAAAGATAGTTTCCAAACTTTAGAAATTGGCAATCTAAGTTCTAATAAACCTGTAAAGTTTATTGTTTCTGTAAATCCAAATGCTTCTAGTGTTAAATCAGATAGAATCATTATTGAAGGAAATGGTGTAAATAATAGCGATATTCATTATCTAGGAGTTTTAGGAAATCCAGATGAGTTGATTGGAAAAGATCTTTATACTCAAGGAAGTAGAGATAATATAGTCTTAGCTACTGTTGCAAATATCTCAGAAATTACCCTGCAAACTACAGATTCTATTAATGGCTTTAGTTTAGTTACCTATGATTTTGATACAGAAACTACTGGTAGAGATGCTCAAAGTGGATCAGGCTATACCACTTATTTCCTAGGATCTGCTAAATCTAATGGTGCATCTTTAGCAAATCAATTAGCTAGTGCTTCAGCATTGAGTGCAAATTATGATTTATATCTAGCAAATCTAAATTCTTTAAATAAAAGAATGGGAGAATTAAGAAACAATGCTAATTCTCAAGGTGTTTGGATAAGAGTATTTAATGGTATGCAAACTTCTAAATTTGCACTTGAAACAAAGAGTATTTATACTACAATCCAAGCTGGTTATGATTATGCATTTGGGTCTAATGGGGCTAATAATTATTTAGGTTTTGCATTTAGTTATGCAAACTCTATTACAGATACTAAAAGCATTAATGATAGAGCAAACAATGGTTTAGATATGACAAGAGGGATTAAAAGAATTAATTCCAATGCAATGGAATTTGCTATCTATAATGCCTATGTTCAAGATGGAGCTAGCAGAGGGAGCGGATGGAAGAATGGATTTTATAGCGATAGTATCTTAAAGTTTAGTCGCATCACTTCTAAATTAGATCTTTTAGGACAAACTGAAACTTATGATACTGATAACTTTGCAGTTACTTTCTCTCAAGAGTTTGGTTATAGATTCTTATTTGGAAGTTTTAAAGAAATCTTTGTTGAGCCTCAAGTAGAAGTAGCATCGGGTTATTTAAATCAATCTGATTTAAAACAAAAACTAGGTCAAGCAACTTTAGATGGAGTTCAAAATTCTATCCTTACTGTAAGAACTAGAGTAGGATCTAGCTTTGGATATGACTTTAAAAACTTTACTCAAGATAAGGGCTTTAATTCTAAACTTTATCTAGGAACTTATTTTGTCAATGATTATATTTCTGGTGGAGATGTATCTTTAACAGATAAATATAATGCAAAAGTATCACTTTCTCCATTATCAACTACTTCTAGATTTGTTTTAAATGTAGGAACTAATTTCTCCATTAAAGACAATCATCGAATCTATTTTGATTTTGAAAAGAGCTTTGGAGGAAAGATTATTACAGATTATCAAGTAAATCTTGGATATAGATATAGCTTTGGTGCTTCAAAATATACTCCATATAATGAGGTTTCTACAACAGAAATTGAGCAAGTAGAAACTATTAAAGAAATAGAGCCAACCAGTGGTTATTATTTAGAATTATTCTCTAAAGACAAGCTCTCTAAAAAAGAAATGAATGTCTTAAAAAAGATAGAGGATTTAAGAGTAAAAACAGATAATGAAAATAAGACTTATCTAGTAGGTCCATTTGATAGCGAGCAGGATGCATTAGAGCAAAAAGATCAAATGCAAGGCATATTAAAAGAATTAGATTCAGATGCCAATGTGATTGTAGTGGAATAAATTTTAATCTAAGCAATAGCCTTAATTCTCATTAGAGTTAGGGTTATTGATCAGATAAAGGAGGAAAAAAACTAAAAGATGCAATGCATCAATGTTCTTTAAAAACTAAAAGAGAAACTTTTCTTTCTCTTGCCACCACTTGATACCCTTTTCATTCATTTTTTTAGGGATTTTGTAAAAAATCCTCGTCCGAAATATCTTTAGAAAGACAAAGATTACAATTTAACTCAAGCAAGATATGCTTTTTTGAAAGTTTTGGGCATATCTTAATAACCAACTCCTTTATATAATAATGTCATCAAGTGGTGGTAAGAGAGAGAAAAATATCTCCTTGCTATCAAATAATTTTAAAGATAACAAGGAGATAAGACACTTATAGGATAATAAAACTCAAAAACAAAATCTAGCCAAACACGCGATTAAAGATTTTATCTATATTTTTTGTGTAATAACTATACTCAAAGCATTCTCTTATAGTTTTTTCTCCTATGAGATTGATTAGCTCTGCATCTTCTAAGAGATACTGTAAGTAAAGACTCTCACCTTTTTGATTTAAGCTTGATTTTCCTTGTTGTAAATCTTGCCAAACTTTCATTGCATTTCTTTGGACTATTTTATAGCTATCTTCTCTACTCACTCCTTTTTTGGGAAGTTCTAGAAGTATTCTTTGAGAAAAGACTAATCCACCTGTGAGATTTAGATTTTTTAACATATTTTCAGGATATATCACGAGATTTTGGATAAGACTATTTAGGCGATGTAGCATAAAATCAGTAGTGATAAAAGAATCTGGTAGGATAAATCGCTCTACACTAGAGTGACTGATATCTCTTTCGTGCCATAAGGCAACATTTTCCATAGCAGGTACCGCATAGGATCTTATCATCCTACAAAGTCCTGTGATATTTTCACTTAAAACTGGATTTCTTTTATGGGGCATTGCAGAGCTTCCTTTTTGTCCTTTACTAAAGAATTCCTCAGCCTCATAGACTTCTGTCCTTTGAAAATGTCGGATCGCAACAGCAATTTTTTCACAACTACTTGCAAGCAGAGCCAAATCACTCATTAATCTTGCATAAGTATCTCTTTGTATTACTTGATTAGAAATTTTTGCAGGGATAAGGCCAAGTTCCTTGCATACAATTTCTTCTAGCTCTATAGGAGTATGAGCCATATTTCCCATAGCACCACTAATTGCCCCCATACTTACTAAAGGTAAAGTATGCTTTAATGCTTGAAGATGGCGTGCTATTTCATCATACCAGATTGCTACTACAAGACCAAATGTAATAGGTTCTCCGTGGATTCCGTGGCTTCTTCCAACCATCAGGGTGTTTTTATGCTCATAAGCTCTTTGTTTCAAGCTTTGTAACAGATTTTCTACATCTTGGATAATAATTTTTAGACTATCTCGCATTTGAAGTGCAACTGCAGTATCAATACAATCGCTAGAAGTAATCCCATAATGCACAAAACGCGATTCCTCTCCAAGAGATTCTGCTACAGAAGTAGTAAAAGCAATTAAATCATGCTTGGTAATTTGCTCAATTTCATCAATCCTTTGGATATCAAACTTAGCATTTTTGACAATTTTTTCACAATCATCATCGGGTATGAATCCTAGTTTATTCCAAGCTTTAACTACAGCTTTTTCTACTTCAAGCCAAGCGCTATATTTAGCATTTAAGTCCCAAATCTTTTTCATTTCCTCTCTTGCATATCTCTCTACCATACAACCCTCTTTGTTCTATGTGAAATTTAGTAAGTGAGAATAATACCAAAAAATAAGAAAAGACTAAAAACTAAAAAAAACAACTATTTTTTAAGGTTAATTGCTTCTTTTATGAGATCATCCCCTGTTCCAAATGCCTTAGCATTCATAGAATACCCTCTTTGCATTAAAATAAGGTTGGTTAGGGCACTTGTAACATCAGTATTGCTTGTTTCAAGATATTTATGCATAACTTTCCCAAATTTAAGTTGCCCGTTATTATTTTCATCCCATCCAAGTATAGGAGCACCGCTTAAAATCTTATTATCACCTTGATTGTTTGTGGCTTGAGATATCTCAAATAAATTTCCACCTACCTTTTTTAGTCCTTGATCATTGATAAAAGCAGTAATGCCTATGCGGCCCATAGGAGCGCTTTCTCCATTGTCAAAAAAAAGTGTAATGATTCCATTTTCATCTATTTTTAGATCCATCATTTTGCCCTTAGGCCTACCATCAGTATCTGTTTTTAAGATTCCAGAGTCTTGATAGTTGTAGTTTGTGGTTGTTTTATCTTTGGCTCCTGCAAAAGAATATGTGATTTTTGAATCTTTAAAATCAATCTCAATAGGGTCAGCTGAAGCTTTATTGTCAGAATCAAATGTGATAGCCCCATTAATATGTTCTTTGCTTACCATAGTTTCACCACTTTTATCAAAAATAGCAGTTTTTGTGATCCATTTTTGATTTTCTTCTTTGTTTCCTGTTTGATGCAAGAAAAATTTTGTTTGAAGAATGAACTTTTCTCCATCTTCATCAAAAATCTCAGAATTTGATACAAAAGCTCCAACATAAAGAGGGTTTGTTGCTTGTTTATCATCTTTTCTCATCTCTAAATCTGCAGTGTTTAAACCTAGTTTATCGATAAATTTTCCACCCAAAGTAAGTTGAATAGTATCTAAAGGATTTTTAATTTCAAGAGAAATGGGTTTGCTGGGATTACCCTGATTGTCTCGTGAAATATCTAAATCTAAACCTGTCTGTGCTTTGAGCAATTCTTTTAAATCTTTAAAGGTTTTAAATTGATTATTGCTTGCGCCATCATTCCCATATTTTAGAGTAACCTCTTTACTCTCTTCACCCTGCTTAATTGTAATACGTATATCATTATTTACTCTTGCATCAAGAGGTTCTTTTTGAAAATTAAAGAGAGTATTAAGATCTAGATTATCAAGATTTTCTTGGTTAAAACTTCCATCCTCCTCAAATAAAAAATCTTGCAAAGAGGCAGGGTTTTGCGTAGGGTTTAGATTGAGTGCAATATCCACTTTTTTTGTTTCTGTTGGCTGATAGTGTAGATCTTGAGGGATTCTAAGAGGCTTAAGAGTATTGGCACTTAGAGCCTTAAGATCTTCTTCTGGTGAGTTTGTATTTTCAAAGTTTTGTCCCTTGATTTTTCCTAAATCAACACCATAAAGGTAATATCCACTTGCATTGACAATATAGCCATCAGCATCACGACTAAAAGACCCATCTCTAGTAAAGAAATTGGATTGATTTGCCTCATAACCATCTTCATTAATTGTCATACTACCATTTTGATTTTTTCCTACAACAAACCAACCTTTTCCACTATAGGCTACATCAAACTCTCCATCACTTGGCTTATAATTTCCATTTTTTGTAGAAATGGCATTACTTGAAGCACTAACTCCAAAATTACTATCACTGCTTACAGTATTAGAGTTTATGGAATCAATATGCTGACTTAGCAAGGACTTAAATTCTGGAATATTTTCTCTATAGCCTAGAGTATTGACATTGGCAATGTTATTAGAAACACTATCAAGACCAAATTGGTGAGTTTTTATTCCACTATAAGAATTAAGAATTGTGTTGTTCATTTGCACCCTTCTCATAGAATTCTATTGCGCTATCCATTGGTAAAATCATCGCACCCATTTTTATCATTGGCTTACCCTTGTCAAAGATGATGCTATCTACAGCTCCTCTTCCTACACGAGATTGCTTATATTTATTTGTTGTGGGACTAAGGTTGTATTCTGCACGAATATCATAGCTTCCTTCAGGCACTCTTTGACCTTTTTCATCCAACCCATTCCAAGTAAAAGCTATATAACCATCTTGACCATCTTTGCCCTCAATTGGCAAAGTGGTGATTAGATTTTTTTCTTTATCAAAGATTTGTATAGTTGGTTTTCCTTGAGAAGCATTAATTGGTTCATCAAAATAAAGTGCAAAATTTACTTCACCACTTCCTTGTATATTGATACCATTTACATCAGTTTCAACAATTTTTCCAATCATTGAAACAGCATTTAATGCACTAATTTGTGCAAGATAAGCATTAGAATCAATACTTTGATCCATTCCCTTATCTAACTTTTCTAATGTATTTTTTAGATCAGTTTGAAAGGTTTTTAGTGCATCATTTGTTTCTTTTGTAGATTGCATTGCCGCGGCTACTTCTTTCATGGTTTTTTTGTTTTCTTCTTGCATTTCAACTTGAGTGAGTTGTGCAGTTTGTGTAATAATCTTGTCAGTTTCCATAGGAGCAGTGGGATCTTGATTTTTTAATTGCTCTAAAAAAAGTTTCATAAAAGCATCTTTATCTAGTCCATTTGCAATTTTTGGAGGCTCTGCTTTTTTTGCTTCTTGTGCAGCAGTAGCGCCTGTGATTTGTGCTAAATCAATCGCCATTGTAATTCTCCTTATGCATATTTTGGCAGTGTGATTTCAAGACTATCAAACTGTGATGAGGCAATATTATTTACCTCTTTGTATTGTTGTAAGCTATTTTTGTTCCTTTTTTGTTGTCTTCTGTCTTCTTTTTGAGAGGAATTGTTTTGAGAGAAGCTAAGATCCACATTATTAAAACCTATATTTAAGAGATTGTTTTTCAAATCAACTTGGTTTTGAGCAAAAAGAGTGATGGCTTTTTGATTAGAGGTGATATTGATTTTTAAATCCTTTCCTTTTTGAGTAATAGTAAGTTTTATTTTTCCCAGATTTTTTGGATTAAGGTCTAAAGATAGCTTTGTAATAGGTGGTTTATAGTTTTTGATTGCTTCTTTGATTTGTTGTGCAAAACTTGAGAGAGTTGTTTTTGGTAAGGTTAATTTATCAGAAGTATTTTTTTGGATTGTGATTGGATTTTCTTGAGGGTTTTTTGCTTCAATCTTATTGTCCTTAAGCTCCACTCTTTTATCTAGATTCTCTAAAAAATTATCTCCAAAATCTTCTGATAAGTAATTTGGGCCCATAGGATTTTCAAAATTTTGAGATAAAAGAGATGGATTTTTAAAATCATTTTGATTGATAGTTTGTTTATGCATATCTGCTGAATCTATTTTGGCACTTTTTGTTAGATGCTTGGTTTTTGTATATTTTTGTGATTGAGGATTTATAGGGGTTGATTTTTCTTTTGATGCTGTTTTCTTTTGATTTTTAATCTTTGTTTTTGATACTGCCATAGCACCAGAAGAAGCAAGGGTAGCTACTTTTAACTGGTTGCTAAACTTTTTTTTTTCTCCTCTGTTTGAAGTGCTTCTTGCAATACATTTACATTTTCTTTAGAATCTTTGATTCCAAACTTGTTAAATGCATCTTGATAAGCCATTTCTCTTTTTTCATTTCTAAGCCTTGCATCTACGATATTTTTTGGAAGACTTTTTCCTCTTTGTATTACAGCTATTTTTTCGGTTTTGTTCTCAAGCTTATATTCTAGTTTGCTTGATTTTTGCATCATTCTTGATTCTTTATCTTTTGAGCTAATTTCTTTTAGGGCTTGTGCAAGAGGCTGACTAATTGTTGTTGCTTTTAGAGTACTGGTTAATTTCTTTTGTTCTAAAAGATTTTGGGTTCCCATTGTATTTTGCTTTGGAGCATCTTGAGAGTCCTCTTTTTCTAATTGCATATCTTGTAGGTTTAAATCATTTTCTTGTGCAAGTTGTTGAACATCTCCTAAAGTTTTGTTTTCACCTGCTTTGTTATTGGGTTTATTGGAGCTTGAAGAAGTATTGATAGAGCTAGGTATATCCTTTAGATTTTTGGTATCTTGTGGTTGGGGTGAAGCAACACTTTGTGTAAGAAGTGTTTCTTTTGAAGAATCAGAATCTACCTTTTTTTCTGCTTTCTTTTCACTATCTGCTAGAGAATTTTTTGCTTTTTCTTGAATAAGCTTAGAAAAATTTTCTTGCTCCTTTTTTACCATCTCTTGAGTTTGTGTTTTTTTATCCTTGAGTAGAGCAGAGGTATTTTCTACTTGTTGTGTATTAATGTTGCTTACCACGATATCACTCCATAAAATTTATGTTTGAAAAGCATCAAGCAAAAATAATTCCATTTTTAAATTATTTCATTTGTTCATTTTTTGGAGGTGAGGTTTATTTTTATTGTAGGTTAAAATAAGTTATTGTAAAATCCTGTCTTTTGATACTACATTATTTTAATAAAATTAATTAAGAGAGATAATAGTCAATGCAACAAATTAGAAATATAGCTGTGATTGCACACGTAGATCACGGGAAAACTACATTGGTAGATGGACTTTTAACACAATCTGGAACCTTTGGTGATAGAGATCAGGTAGATGAAAGAGTGATGGATAGTAATGATTTAGAAAGAGAAAGAGGTATCACAATTCTTTCTAAAAATACAGCAATTAATTATAAGGGAACTAAGATAAACATCATTGATACTCCTGGACACGCAGACTTTGGTGGAGAGGTTGAGCGTGTTTTGAAAATGGTTGATGGAGTCTTATTGCTTGTGGATGCCCAAGAAGGAGTGATGCCTCAAACAAAGTTTGTTGTAAAGAAGGCATTAAGTTTTGGAATCCGTCCTATTGTTGTTGTAAATAAAATTGATAAACCTGCAGCAGAACCTGATAGGGTTGTAGATGAAGTTTTTGATTTATTTGTTGCAATGGGGGCAAGTGATGAACAACTTGATTTTCCTGTTATCTATGCAGCAGCAAGAGATGGTTATGCAATCAAAAACCTAGAGGATGAAAAGAAAAATTTAGAACCCTTATTTGAGGCGATATTAGAGTATGTTCCTGTTCCAAGTGGAAGCGTAGATTCTGCATTGCAAATGCAAATTTTTACATTAGATTATGACAACTATGTAGGAAAAATTGGTATTGCGCGTGTATTTAATGGAAAGGTAAAAAAAGGTGAGACTGTATTGCTTGCAAAGAGTGATGGCAAAAAAGAAACAGGGAGAATCACAAAGCTTATTGGATTTTTAGGGCTTGCAAGAACAGAGATTGAAAGTGCTCAAGCGGGAGATATTGTAGCAATTGCTGGTTTTAATGCAATTGATGTTGGGGATTCTATTGTTGATCCAAATAATCCAATGCCATTAGATCCAATGCATCTAGAAGAACCTACAATGAGTGTTTATTTTGCTGTAAATGATTCTCCTTTGGCAGGATTAGAGGGCAAGCATGTTACTGCTAATAAAATAAAAGATCGCCTACTTAAAGAAATGCAAACAAATATTGCGATGAGATGTGAGGAAATGGGGGAAGGTAAATTCAGGGTTAGTGGTAGAGGTGAGCTACAAATTACTATTTTGGCAGAAAATTTAAGAAGAGAGGGCTTTGAGTTTTCTATATCAAGACCAGAGGTAATTATAAAAGAGGAAAATGGCGTAAAAATGGAGCCATTTGAGCATTTGGTGATTGATACCCCGCAAGATTTTAGTGGCACAATTATTGAGCGACTTGGGCGTAGAAAAGCAGAGATGAAAGCAATGAATCCTATGGGTGAGGGATATACAAGACTTGAGTTTGAAATACCTGCTAGGGGATTAATTGGATATCGCAGTGAATTTTTGACAGACACAAAGGGAGAGGGGGTTATGAATCACTCTTTCTTGGATTTTAGACCTTTTAGTGGAAGTGTAGAATCTAGAAAAAATGGTGCTTTGGTTTCAATGGAAAATGGTGATGCTACAGCATTCTCTCTCTTTAATATCCAAGAGAGAGGAGTATTATTTATCCAGCCTCAAACAAAGGTTTATATTGGTATGGTGATAGGGGAGCATAGTCGTGATAATGATTTAGATGTAAATCCTATTAAATCAAAGCATCTTACAAATATGCGTGCAAGTGGAAGCGATGATGCAATTAAGCTTGTTCCACCAAGAGAATTAACACTAGAGAGAGCTTTGGAGTGGATTGAAGATGATGAGATTTTAGAGGTTACACCTTTAAATATTAGAGTGAGAAAAAAATATTTAGATCCTAATGAAAGAAGAAGGATGGCTAGAAAGTGATGAATGCCTTTATTCAATCAATGCAGTTTGCACACGCTTGCAAAGTCTTTGATGAAAATAAAAAGATACCAAAAGAGGATATGGAGGCAATTTTAGAAGCAGGGAGACTTAGCCCTAGCTCTTTTGGTTTAGAACACACAAGAATCTTACTCATCAAAAATCAAGAGGTAAAAGAAAAAATACAACCCATTTGTTGGAATCAGCAACAAATTACTACTTGTAGCGACTTAATAATTTTAAAATCTAAAGTTAGAGATATTAAAGCACCTTCTAAATATATTGAAGATTCTATGTCTAAGAGAGGACTTGATTTTAGATATATGGATAGACTTCAGGCATTTCAGGAAGATTATTTTAAAGATCAAAGAGATTATGAAGCTTGGAGTATGAAACAAGCTTATATTGTTGCAAGTTCAATGGTCAATTGTGCTGCTTTTATGGGAATTGATTCTTGTTATATGGAAGGTTTTAGAAGAGAAGAACTTGAAAATTTTTTAGAGATTGATAGAAAAATAGAAAGAATTGCTTTAGTATTGGCTTTTGGATATCGGATAAATGATCAAAAGCCAAAGTATAGAATTTCTTTGGAAGAGTTTGTAGAAATTATTCAATAGGAGGAATAAATGATCACAGTTGTTAAGAGAAGTGGAAGAATTGAGCCTTTAGATATCACAAAAATACATAAATATACTTCTAGTGCTGTCAAGGGGCTTTCTGGGGTAAGCCAGAGTGAGCTTGAAGTTGGAGGCAGGTTATATTTTAAAGATGGGATTACTACAGAAGCAATCCAGCAAACCTTAATTAAAACAGCTGTAGATAAAATTGATGTTGATTCTCCTAATTGGACCTTTGTTGCTGCAAGATTATTTTTATATGACCTTTACCATAAGGTAAGTGGTTTTACAGGCTATAAACATTTAAGAGAATATTTTGAGAGAGGTGAGCAGGAAGGAAAAATAGTTAAGGGTTTAAAAGAGAAATTTGATTTAGAATTTTTGAATTCTAAGATTGATGTTGAGAGGGATTTGCAATTTAACTATTTGGGAGTAAAAACCCTTTTTGATCGTTATTTGCTTAAGGATGGAAAAAATAAACCCATTGAATTACCACAGCATATGTTTATGGCAATAGCGATGTTTTTAGCACAAAATGAAAAAGATTGTAATGAGTGGGCAGTAAAATTTTATGATGTGATTTCAAAGTTTGAAGTAATCACAGCAACACCAACTTTAGCAAATGGTAGAACTCCCAGACATCAATTAAGTTCTTGTTATATTGGTAGCACCCCAGATAATATTGAGGGAATTTTTGATGCTTATAAAGAGATGGCATTACTCTCTAAATATGGTGGTGGTATTGGTTGGGATTTTTCTAAAGTAAGAGGTTTGGGTAGCTTTATAGATGGACATAAAAATGCTGCAGGAGGGGTTGTTCCTTTCTTGAAAATTACAAATGATGTGGCTATTGCTGTAGATCAACTTGGAACCAGAAAAGGTGCAATTGCTACCTACTTGGAGATTTGGCATACAGATGTTCAAGAATTTATTGAATTGAGAAAAAATAGTGGAGAAGAAAGAAGAAGAACGCATGACCTTTTTCCTGCTTTGTGGATTTGTGATTTATTTATGAAGAGGATTGAGGAAGATGCACTTTGGACATTATTTGATCCTTATCAATGTAAAGAACTTACAGAGTTATATGGCGAAGATTTTGAAAAAAGATATTTGGAATTGGAAGCAGATGAAAATATTTTAAAAGAGCAGGTTAGTGCAAAAGAGTTATGGAAAAGAATACTAACAAATTATTTTGAAACAGGGTTGCCATTTTTATGTTTCAAAGATAATGCAAATCGAGCAAATCCAAATAAACATTGTGGAATTATAAGAAGCTCAAATCTTTGCACAGAGATTTTCCAGAATACACAACCAAATCATTATTTAGTTGAGATTGAATATGAAGATGGAAGCAAAGAAATCTTTGAAGAAGAAGAGATTGTTGTTACAGATGCAGGCATTGAGAAGAAGGCAAATAAGGTTACAAGCCTAGATACTTTAAAGGGAAAAAAGGTTTATATCTCTCAACGCATCAAAAGAGATGGTAATACAGCAGTATGTAATCTTGCAAGCATCAATCTTAGTAAGATTAATACAAAAGAAGATATTGAAAGAGTAGTGCCAATTGCAATGCGTATGCTTGATAATGTCATAGAGTTAAATTTCTATCCAAATAGAAAGGTTAAAGCGACAAATTTAGAAAATCGTGCTGTGGGTCTTGGTCTAATGGGAGAAGCTGAAATGCTTGCTACAAACCAGATTCACTGGGGGAGTGATGAACATTTCAAAAAAATTGATGAGATTATGGAATCTATTAGTTATAACGCAATTTTAGCAAGCTCAAATCTTGCGGTAGAAAAAGGCAAATATCCACAGTTTGATGGGTCAAACTGGAGTAAGGGGATTTTTCCTATTGATGTTGCAAATAAGGAGGCAATTAAACTTGTAGATAGAGGCGGATTATTTGGAACAGAATATGATTGGAATAGTTTGAGAGAAAAGGTTAAAAGAGATGGTATTAGAAATGGTTATTTAATGGCTATCGCACCAACAAGCTCTATTTCTATACTTGTTGGAACAACACAGACTATTGAACCTGTTTATAAGCGTAAATGGTATGAAGAGAATCTTAGTGGGCTGGTTCCTGTGGTAGTTCCAAATTTAAATCTTGATACTTGGCATTTCTACACCCCTGCTTATGAATTGGATCAAAAATTAATCATTAAAGCTGCTGCTGTGCGTCAAAAATGGGTAGATCAAGGACAAAGTACTAATATTTTTATTAAGCTTGATGGGAATGCAAGTATAAAGGCTTTGCATGAAATTTATATGTTAGCGTGGAAATTGGGCTTAAAATCTACTTATTATTTAAGAAGTGAAAGTCCAGAGACAAAAGAGGATATAGCAGATAGAACTATAGAATGTGAGAGTTGTCAATAATAGCTTGAAGGAATCTTTCAAGCTATTATTTGATTTTATATCAAGGACTTGATGCCCTCTTCTTGTAATTTTTTATAAAATTCTTGCTCATCTAATAGAGTAATTCCAAGACTTTTTGCTTTTTGCAACTTGCTTCCTGCATCTTTTCCATAAATTAGTAAATGGGTTTTTGAGCTTACAGCGCTTACTACCTTTGCCCCAAGATTTTCTAATAATTCTTTAATCAATTCTCTAGGCTGATCAAGAGAACCAGTTAATACAATGCTTTTGTTGCTAAAAAAGCTTTGAAGATTTTTATTTTGAGTGGTTGCTACTGGAGTAAGGATATCAAAAAGCACTCCAATAAGCTTTTGATTCACTCTTCCAAATTCTAGAAATGATTCTGTCATTTCTTTCCCAAAACCATCTAGGGCTATGATACTATCAAAATCCTGTTTAAAACAATCAAGCCCAAAGCTTTGAGCAATTTTTTTACTTGCTCCTTCTCCAATATGTTCAATTCCTAAGGCATTAATCAGGCGCCATAATTGGATATTTTTTGTTTTTGCAATAGCTTGTAAGAGGTTTTTTGCCTTTTTTTCTTTCCAACCCTCTAGTACAAGCAAATCTTCATAATTAATACTATAGAGATCTATAATATTTGTAATAATTTTTGCATCAAAAAGTTGGGATACAATTTTTTCTCCAAGCCCATCAATATTAAGAGCTTTTTTTGAAGCAAAATGAACAATACTCTCTTTTACCCTTGCTTCACAAAGTAGATTTTGACAACGGATAAAAATATCTTCAACTAAAAGCTCTTCTTTGCAAATAGGGCAATGGGTTGGTGCAACAATCTCTTGTTCTTGACCATTTCTATTTTGATAAAGAGGTTTGATAATTTTTGGGATCACATCACCACTGCGTATAATGATTACATCATCCAAGATTCTGATATCCTTTTTTTGTATCTCTTTATAGTTATGTAAAGTAGCTCTTGTGATAATAGCGCCCTCGATTTCTATAGGTTGTAATTCTGCTACAGGTGTAATCACCCCAGTTCTTCCCACTTGTTGCGTGATAGAGAGTATTTTTGTAACTTTTTCAATCGCAGGAAATTTATAAGCACAGGCAAATCTAGGGGATTTTATGGTAAAACCCAACCTACTTTGTTGTTTAAATGAATCTAGCATAATTACCATACCATCAAGCATCATCGGATAATCCTGACGCATTTTCATAATCTCTTCATAATATGCTTGAATGGAAGTGACGTCTTTGCAGAGTTTGATAAAAGGTATGGGATAAAAGCCAAAGGATAGAATTTTTTGCATACTTTCAAAAAAGCTTGAAGAAGTGGGATTGTGCTGGCCAAAACCCCAAGGAATAAAGCGTAATTTTCTTTGTGCAACAATTGAGCTATCAAGCTGTCTCATACTTCCTGCTGCAGCATTTCTGGGATTTGCAAAGACGCTTTCATTATTATTTAATCTCTCAAGATTTATTCTCTCAAAATTTTCTTTTGTGATAACAACCTCTCCACGAATCTCTATAGCATCTAGATAGGGGATTTCTAGAGGAATGGATTGGATGGTTTTTGCATTTTGAGTTACAAGCTCACCAGTAATTCCATCTCCTCTTGTTGTAGCACTTATTAGCTTTCCTTTATTGTAAAAAAGATTCAAAGATGCGCCATCAAATTTTGGAGAACAGGTAAAAACTGCATCGGGATAATTTTTATAGATTCTTTGGCACCACTCTTGCAACTCTTCAAAATTAAAGACATCATCTAGACTCCACATTCTTTGGATGTGAGAATTTTTTTCAAAGTCTTCAAGCGGAGGCATTCCTACTCTTTGTGTAGGAGAGGAAGCTATGATTTCTTCAGGATGAATGGTTTCATATTTTTTTACTTGATGATACAAAATATCATATTCTTCATCACTTGCAATAGGGTCATCTAAAACATAGTAGTGATATGCCATCTTTGTTAATAATTTAACTTTTTCTTTATAGGTTTCTTTATCTGCTATCATTTTATTTTCTTTAAGTATTCAGTGATTAGTTAGAGTTTCAGTATTATAGCACGATTATAAATTTAAAAATTTTGCTAGAATCTAGGCTCAAAACTTTGGAGTAAGCTAGGATAGTTATGATAAATGAATTGCAAGAAATGCCCCATACAAGAAACGAGGCGCAGTTTTTGTGCTTTTTATTGGATGATGCATCCGATGCACAAATTTATGCAATTAATGTTTTTAAGATTAGAGAAGTTATTTCCCATAAGGGAGATTTTACGCGGACAATTGATGGGGATAATGGGATTGTTTTAGGGACATTGCTTGTAAGAGATGAGGTAATTCCTTTGATTGATGTAAAGCGTTGGTTGCATTTTAACCCCCGCGTTGTTGATAGAAATTTATCAGAATATACACTAGAGGATGAAAAAAGTTTGGTGATTATTTGTGATTTTTCAAGATGCACAATAGGATTGCAGGTAATGCAGGTAAAACATATCATTCAAAGAAGTTGGGAGAAGATACAAGCTGGAGTAGATCACGGATTAAAAGAAGATAGCAAGATTATTGCCACGACAAGATATGAAGATGATTCTTTGGTCCAAATACTAGATATTGAGAGGATGTTACAAGAAGCCTTTCCAGTGATATCAGATAAAAGCAATTTAGATTTAGATTCTTTGGGGGAGATTAAAAGTAATCAAGTTGTGTTGATTGCAGAAGATTCAAGAAGTGCTCTAAAGAGTCTAGAGGCTGTTATAAAAAAATTAGGATTAAAATATTTGAGTTTTCCTGATGGAAAGGAGCTTTTGATGTATCTTGAGCATCTTGATGATATTGGTAATATAGGAGCGATTGTTACGGATTTGGAAATGCCAAACTTATCAGGCTTTGAGCTATTAAAACAGATTAAAGCAAGTGATAAGATTAGGCATCTTCCTGTACTCATTAATTCTTCTATGCAAAATGAAGCAAATTTTGAAACTGCGATGAAGTTTGGTGCAGATGGATTTGTGGTAAAAACACAGCCAAAAGAAATTGAGAAAAATCTAAGAAAAATTTTAATCAAGGAGTAAGGATTGCTAAGAACACACTTATGTGCGCAATTAGATGAAAAAAATATTGGTGAAGATATTAGACTAGCGGGTTGGTGTAACACTTATAGGGATCATGGTGGAGTTGTATTTATTGATTTAAGAGATAAGAGTGGATTAATACAATTAGTATGTGATCCAAATTCTCCCTCTTATGAGATTGCTTCAAATGTTCGTGATGAATATGTATTAATTGTAAGTGGAAAGGTTAGGGCAAGAGGTGAGGGGCTAGAAAATCCAAAACTCAAAACAGGAAAAATTGAAGTAGTTGTAGAAAAGCTAGAAATTGAAAATACAAGCAAAACTCCTCCTATTTCTATTGGTGATGAAAGTGTGGGGGAGGATTTAAAGTTAAAGTATCGTTATTTGGACTTGAGGGCAAAAAAATCCTTTGAGATTTTTAAGATGAGGTCTGATGTATGTATGGTGACAAGAAAAACTCTTGATGAACTTGGATTTACAGAAGTAGAAACGCCTATTTTAACAAAAGCTACTCCAGAGGGGGCGAGGGATTATCTAGTTCCAAGTAGGGTTCATGATGGAGAATTCTTTGCTTTGCCACAGAGTCCTCAAATTTTTAAACAACTTTTGATGATAAGCGGATTTGATTCTTATTATCAGATTGCAAAATGTTTTAGGGATGAGGATCTAAGAGCTGATAGGCAACCAGAATTTACACAAATTGATGTAGAAATGAGTTTTTGTTCGCAAGAAGATGTAATGGAGGTTGCAGAGAAGCTTTTACAAAATATTTTTGCATTAAAAAATATACATATCTCAACTCCTTTTATGAGAATGCCTTATATGGAAGCGATGGAAAAGTATGGCTCTGATAAACCAGATTTAAGATTTGATATGCCTCTGATTGAAGTAAGTGACTTGATGCAAGATTCTAGCAATGAGATTTTTAGAACCATTGCTTTAGATACAAAGGCAAATCGTTTTAAGGCACTTGTTGTAAAAAATGGAGATAATTTTTTTAGTCGAAAAACATTAGGAGAGGCTGAAGAATTTGTAAGAAAGTTTGGAGCACAAGGTTTAGCCTATATCCAAATGAAAGAGGATGGACCTAAGGGACCATTGGTAAAATTTATTTCTGAAGAAAATTTCAAAGTTATGATTGAGAGATTGGATGCAGAGATTGGAGATATAATATTTTTTGGAGCAGGGGCTAAGAAGATTGTTTGGGATTATATGGGAAGATTACGCTTGAAGATAGCCCAAGATATGGGGATGATAAAGCCAGATGTCTATAAGTTTTTATGGGTTGTTGATTTCCCTATGTTTGAAGAGAATGAAGGAAAGATTTCTGCATTGCACCATCCTTTTACAATGCCAAAAGATATTGATAATGCAGATATTGAGGCCATTCAATCTGTAGCATATGATGTGGTATTAAATGGTATTGAGCTTGGCGGTGGAAGTATGAGAATCCATAAACAAGAGATTCAATCAAAAGTCTTTAAGCTTTTAGGAATTACAGAAGAAGAAGCAAAGGATAAATTTGGTTTCTTGCTTGAGGCACTAAGTTATGGTGCACCTCCTCATGGTGGGTTTGCAATTGGATTGGATCGCTTAATTATGTTACTTACTCAAGCAAATAGTATTAGGGATGTAATTGTATTTCCAAAGACACAGAAAGCAACTTGTCCATTAAGTGGTGCTCCAAGTAGTGTTAGTGAAGAGCAATTAAGAGAGTTGCATATTAGATTAAGAAATTTAAAGTAAGGAGAGGTTATGAAAAAATTATTTTTAATCATAGGGGCCCCAGGCAGCGGTAAAACAACAGATGCACAAATTATTGCACAAAATTGTAGTGATACTATTGTGCATTATTCTACAGGAGATTTATTGCGCGCAGAGAGTGCGAGTGGGAGTGAGAGAGGAAAGCTTATTGAGAGCTTTACCTCAAAGGGGAATCTTGTGCCTTTAGATATTGTTGTGGAAACGATTGTTGAGGCTATTTCCAATGCACCTAAGGATGTTATTTTAATTGATGGGTATCCTAGAAGTGTTGAACAAATGCAGGCTTTTGATGAGGTTTTAAAAAATCAAGATAAGGTAAAGCTTGTAAATGTTATTGAAGTAGAAGTGAGTGAGCAAATAGCTAGAGATAGAGTCCTTGGAAGAGCTAGAGGGGCTGATGATAATGTTGAGGTGTTTAATAATCGTATGAAGGTTTATTTAGAGCCTTTAGAAGAGATTCGACAATTTTTCTCTAAACAGGGACTTTTGACAAAAATTAATGGTGAAAGAAGCATTGAAGAAATTGTTGGCCAAATGCAAGCATTTATTCAATCAAAGATCTAAAAACTAAAAATTAAGGAGTAAAAAATGCAATTAGAAAAAATTGAAATTGGTGAAAATCCTGATAAGGTAAATGTAGTAATTGAGATTCCATATATGTCAAACATCAAGTATGAGCTTGATAAGGAAAGCGGTGCTGTAGTAGTGGATCGTGTAATGTATAGTGCGATGTTTTATCCTGCAAATTATGGTTTTGTTCCAAATACTTTAAGTGCTGATGGAGATCCTGCAGATGTTTTGGTTTTAAATGAATATCCATTACAAGCAGGCAGTGTGATTAAGGTGCGATTGATTGGTGTGCTTATTATGGAAGATGAAAGCGGTATGGATGAGAAATTGCTCGCAGTGCCTGTAAGTAAGATTGATCCAAGATATGAGGGAATCCAAACATTAGAGGATCTTCCAAAAATTACTCTTGATCGTATCAAAAACTTTTTTGAGACATATAAAATGTTGGAGCCAAATAAATGGGTAAAGGTAAAAGAGTACAAAGGAAAGGAGGAGGCAAGAGCAATTTTAGAATCTGCTATTTTAGCTTATAGCAAGAACTAAAAGTTTTATGAATGCATTTTTTGCTTCTTTGTTTTCATATAATATGCGCAATTTGTTTTATTGGGTATGTTTTTTTTGATGCGGTGATTTTTCCATTTGCTTATAAAAAATGCTCAAAGGAAGAATGTGATCGCATCAAAGCATCTTACACAAAAGCTAGTGGCATTTTATTTGGAATTATTTTTATTAGCCTTTTGGTTAGTGGTGGTGCATTATTAAGTTATTATGACTTAAAAGGAGTTTTTGCCACTTCTTTTGGTTTATTTTTAGGTATTAAGCTTTTTTTGATTTTTTGTATGTTTATCATCACTGCTTATGCAATCTTTAAAATTAGATTTCTAAAAAAGGAAGACCCTTTTAGGGGAAAATCACATACCATTGCTTTAGTGCTCTCTTTTTTAATAGTGATTTTGGCTAAAGCAATGCTGTATTATGGATAATTAAGTTTTGATACTGGGTTTTTAAGATAGGAATTATTTTTATTTCAAGTAAAAATCAAAGATATGATTTATCTGCATTCTAAAATCAGTTATTAGCCATCTTTTGCTTTTAAATTAAGCAAAAAATATTTATTTTTTAAATTATAAGCTTATTTGAGTATCTTCTAATAAAAGGGGGTGTGAGGCTTGATAATTCTGGTGCATTTTAATCTTCACTTGTAATTGTGATATTTCCAACAGTAAATCCTAAAGTAAATAGGCTCAACACAGCTATTTTTACACAAACTATCTTTTCTTTGGAATTTTTAGATCATATTTATATTTTTTATAGATTCTAACAACGCTCCTAAAAACAACATTACTTACTACAGCACTAACTAAAATTTGCCCTCTTTGGTTAAATATATATACTAAGTCTATTTGAAATTCTCTTGGATTTTATATCAATGGAATTTCTAAATTCATTCCCAATGAACTCTTGTATATTTCCCTTTAGTTGTATTGGTTTTTCATTTTATTCTTTATTGTGGCAAAAAGATACTGTATTTTTGCATTTTAATTATTTTTTATTTTAAAAAATTCTGAAAATAAAAATTAAAAGGATTGGGGTGGGATAATATTTTGAGAATTATCTCATAGTGGATTTTAATTTTTTAAAGGATGAATTATTTTAAAATAAATCGTTATTTGATAGCAGAAAAAGGTTATTAAGTTTTTTTTGATGATGAGGATTGAAGTTTATAAAAGATGAGATAAAAAATAAGGCTAGATATCATCATTTTAATAAATAAGAGCTTTAAAATATCTTTTTAGTTTTTTAGATTAAAAGTCATCATAATAAAGGAGAGAAAGGAAAACTTTTTGTTAAGAAAGATTTTTTTTGTATTTTTCTTTGATTTATTTTGAGGGCAAAAAATAATCTTGTAATTTTTTATTAAGAAGGCATCTATCTTTAATAAAAAATAATTAAAACTCAAGATATTGAGATTCAAAGATGCCCCCACCTCCCACATCTTTGGAGGATTAAGGTAAGAAACAAATAAGTATCAGCAAAATATTTTCTATTCTTTTGTGAGATTAACTAAATGGATTAATCACTACTACGACAGCGGAATTGACCCTTCTTAAGAACCATCTTAACTCCACCTATTCCAAATAACCATCGATTTTCAACCAAATTTTTCATAAAGGCACCAAATTTTCCTGAAACTCTTTTGCCAAATACAACACCAACTGCATCTGTATGGCCGATTGAGCAAATAGATCCACGATTAATAAATCTAAAGTCTTGAAATGAAGTTTTTCCCTCAAGCTTATCTGCTAAAAGATTACCCACATATTCTCCCATTTGGGTTGCAAGCTGGGCAGTTGGAACATGCACCACCTCTTTTTGAGCATAAATTGCACAATCTCCTACTACATACATATTGTCATAATCAATACTCTTGAGTTTAGAATCTACCTTTAATCTTCCCTTATTGCTATGGATAGGAGAATAATATTCTACTGTATCATTTCCCTTTACTCCTGTACCCCATAAAACAGTATTTCCATAAATTTTTTCTTGATGCCCATCTTTTGTAATAATGACACCATCTTGATGACACTCTTCAACAGTTGCTGAAGTGATAAATTTCACCCCTAAATCTTCAAGCTTTTGAGTTGCCAACTGGCTAAGCTTTTCATCAAATACAGGCAGGATTCTAGAAGAACGGCCCACACAAGTGATACTAATATCTTCTTTACTTAATCCATAGTTTTGACAATATTTTTTAATTTCATGTGCAAGTTCTGCAGTAAATTCTATGCTTGTAAAACCAGCACCACATACAATAAAAGAAAGCTCATTCTTGTCTTTTGTGAGATGATAATTTTTAAATTTTCTTTCAATATGTTTGCTTAGCTTTAAGGCTGCATTTAAAGATGAGAGTTTGTAGGTATTTTCTTTCACTCCCTTAATACCAAAGTCATCAGGTTTAAAACCAAGTCCTAATACTAAGACATCATATTCATAATTGTCTAGCTTACCCACAATTTTATTTTCTTGAGGTCTTATTTCCATTACTTTGTCTTTAACAAACCTAACATTATTTAAAAGACTTCTATAGTAAATTTTTGCCTTTTTTTCGCTTAATGTTCCAATAGCGACTTTGTGTAAAAGTGTTGTTTGATAATGGTAATCGTGTTTGCTAATTAATGTAATATCGGCTTTGGCATTTCTTTTTTGGAGAGTAAGGGCTGCTTTCAAACCTCCATATCCACCACCAATTATTAAAATTTTCTGAATCTTTTGACTCATTATCTAGTCCTTAAAAGTTGTTTTTTAGCCGTATGATAAAGCAAAAAAACTTAAAAATGTGTTAAAAATATCAGTATTCTTTGACTTTTTTGTGGAGGCTAAAAAAGTGCACTAGATGAGTGCTACTTTCTACAATATAGTTTCTTAGACCAAGTTCGCTTTTCCACCAGTTTGTAGTATCATAAGTTTTATTTGGGATTCCAATAATATAGATTTTTGTTGCAATGTTTTTAGTTTCAAAGACCTTTTTGAAGGTGAAATAAGCTCTTTTAGTATGATATTTGTCTGTAATAATAAGAATGCTTGATACAAAATGTTTCTGACAAAAGTTGGCAATATCAATTGCTTCATCTAGAGTGCTTGTAACACCATTTTTGTAGCTTTTTGCAACTAAAAAAGGTATTTGATAATCTTGAAGAGTAAGGCTTGTGTTTTCAAATTGACTTAAACGATTTAGTGTTTTTTTCTCAAAATAATCTTTTGGTTGGATTATAAGAGCATAGCGGATAATTTGATTTTTATAAAGCGCAATGGTAGCACTGACTCTGGTTTCAGGATTGCCTCCAAGGATAATGCCATAATCATATTGATATCTTGGCACAAAGGGGTAAATCTTATCAGGCTCTTTGAAAAAAGTCCTATCTTGGAATAAAACATCAAGTTTTTCCTCTAGAATCTCCTTTTCAAAAAATTTGGCATAGGATTGCAGAAGTTGCTCTTTATAAAAAAATAAGAAAAGGATAATAAAAATAGTGACAAAACCTAGTTTATGTTTTGCTATAACTTTTATCATCTTTCTTTTTGTAGGGTTTCTTGTTGGATTAGTTTAGAAAAAATACAAAAGAATACACAAAACAAAACCATTGTGGTATTGCTCTCCCAAATTTCTCCTGTAAAAGAATTGGGAAAAATTGTATAAAAAAGAATACTAAGACCACAAAGACTAAAAACAAAAATATTTTGATTATTGGATCGTAGATAACAAGAAAAGAGTTTAAGAGAAGCAAACCATACAAATAAAATAGCAATAACCCCAACTATACCTCTTTTTGCTGCTGCATTGAGAAATTGATTATGTTTTTTCCCTCGTGCTTGTTGATAGCTCTGATCCCTGACAATTTTACTTGAGCTTTTCTCTAAAATCTTTGGAAGATTCTGTAAGATCTCTGCAGAGCTTAATCCAAAAAAAGGTGCCATCTTAAACATTGCCCAAGCCTCTTTCCACATCTCAAACCTTAATCCAATACTTGTTTCTATCTCTCCTTTAGAGTATTGTTGTAAATCTTGAGTTGCTACTTCTATTCTAAAAACATCCTTATTTTTATCTGTTATGGATACAAATACAAAGCTAACACCATAACATAAAAGAATTATTAACATTTTTATTAATAGGGTTTTAAAATGTAGCCTTTGATAAAAAAATAACATACATAAAATAAAACACCAACCCATTATTAGGCCAAGCATTGCACCTCTTGTTGCACTCAAAGCACAAGCAAGGGAAGCCAGGAATACCGAAATAAGAAAGAAAAATTTTATTCTTTTGGTATGAAAAAGAAAAAGGATGGTTCCAAGAAGGCATAAAATTGTTGATCCATCTGCCATTTCTGCAATTCCACTGAAACCATCTACTCTCCCCATACCAAGCACGTAGCGTTGATACAAAGAGATACAACCTGTAATAATCCCACCTAGTCCAATGGCATAAAAAAAGATTCTCTTGTGAATTTTGAAATCAAGCTTTAAAAAGAGTGTAAATAAACAGGCCATTAAAATATATTTTGAGGGTAAATCTAGATCTAAAAATGATGGCATCTTTGGATTGCTTAAACTAGGAAGTTCCCAACCTTTTCCAAATATGTAAGAGAGTAGGGCGCTGATAAAAAAAGATAATAGTGCAATGATAAATAATTTTTGATGTGATTTTAAAGGAATCTTTGATGTGTTATTAAAAACAAAAAAAGCAAAGAGAGTTAATAAAGAGATGCACGCAATAACAATACTCATATCTCTAAAGCTTATACTCATAGGTAAAAGACAAGCCATAAAGGTTATGAGAATATTTAAGGAATAAGTTTTTGTTAAAGAACTCATTAAAAGACTCCTGATTATTTTATTGTAATACGAAAGTTTCTATAAAAGATTATAGATTTCTTGAGTGCAGATTTTAGCAACTTTTTGTATTTTTAATTGGTTTATATAAATACATTTAGTGCATCTACTTCCCCATTTTCTTGCAGTTTTACGATGGAGGAATAATCCGATGGTTTTTATTTGTAGGTTGTTGGCAATATGGATTAGTCCTGTATCAATGGAAAATAGCAAGTCAATTTGTCTAATTAATTCTGTAATATTGAGTAAATCTTCATTGTTGTGAAAAATACAAAAGTTTGGATGGGTTAAAAGATTATCAGGAAAGTGAGATTGAATTAAATCCCTTTTGTCTGCAAAAGTTGGGATAATGACAAAAGTATCTTGTATAAGATTTTCTATGATCTTTGCATAAGTTTGTAGGGGTAAATTATCATTTTGAGAAAAACCAAAGGGATTGACTAAAATGGTTTTGAGATGATTTGGATTGTTTTGATCTAAAAAAAGGCGAATTTTCTTTTGATAGGATAGTGGAGGATTAATTTTTGGAGTTTGGGAAAGATTAAAATCATTATGTCTTTGATGAGGAATTAATTTAGGTAGTTTTAAAAGTCTTTTTTCAATACTTGAGGTGGTAAATGAAAAAGTTGTTTTGAATTGAAAATCAAAAAGATTATGAAGTTTGCTAAAGGTAAGGATTTTGCATTTGATTGTTTTTTGAAGCTTAATTTTAGTGTCTTTTGTGGAATCTGTAGAGATAAAAAAATCAAGATGACAATCAGGAATATGGGGCAATTGATCTACAAGAATAATAAAATCAATCCAAGAAAAGGTTTGATAAAAAAACTTACCAGTTGTATTTGTAAAAACATAAAGCTCACACTCTGGAAAATATTTTTTTATTGCATAAAGAGAGGAGATAGCTACAACACTATCTCCTACTTTTCCACAAATATAGTAGCCAATTTTCATTTAAGGTTTTTTGAGGCTTGACAGGTCTTAGAATCTTGTCTAAAAAATTGAGGATATTTTGTTTTTATTTGCTCAATAATTGAAATAATAAGAGCCTGATTAAAATCTCCATCATCTTCAATGAGGTCAATTTCATCAATATAAATATCAATTAGTTTTTTAATATACTTGCTTTCTGCTCCAGCAAAATGAAAAGCCACCCCCAACATATCAATAATTTCAAGAGCCAATTCTTGATATTCATTTTCTTGCATCATCTTTCCTTATTTAGCGATCTTAATACTTGCTCTTTTATATCACTATATAAAAAGCTTTCCTTAAATCCATCAATTCTTCCTCCAGAGGCATTTTTATGACCCCCACCATTAAAGCATTCTTTGCTTAACAAATTTACATCACAATTTCCATTTGCACGCAAGGATACATTGCCCTTAAAATTTACATCAATATAAAAATCATACTCACTATTGCGCTTTAAGAAGAGATTTGCAAGCACACTAATACCTCCCATTGAGTAACTTAAAAAACCTTTTTTGCCCTGATAGGTAATAGTGCATAAATCTTTTTTAGATTCTAAAAGATTAACTTGTGCATTTGAAACTATATTATCCATTGTTTGATTTTGAGGATCTCCTCCTAGGGCAATTTTTTTTAACATAAAAATAGAATTATCAAAGGCAACAGGACCATTCTCAAGTTCAATAAAATCTTTTATGGAATCTAAAAGTTTGAGTTTGTAATTATGATGAGAATCCTCAAACATAAAACGATTAAGCTCATTGGAATTTGCAATAAGACTTAAAGCAACTTTTCCAAACTCAAAACCATATCCATCCTCTTTCCAGATATCAATTGAATTTATCATTTCAGTTATCTTTTCTAATAACTTCTCATTAGATGGATTTTTAAGAGGGTATTTTTGCTTTAGGGTTTCATAGGTGATCTTAGTTGCACAGCGTTGTGTATCAAGATAATACCAGTGAAAAGATTTTGCACTTTCTTCTCCACTAATATGGTGATCTAAAAGGCAAATTTCAATATCCTTACCCTCCATTCTCATAAGCTCAACTTTTTCTTGTAAGATTTTGCATTCTTGCAAGGAAAGATTTAAATCTGTAATTAAAATGAGAAACTTTTGTGGTGTTTTTGTGCGAAATTTTTCTTGAAGCTTACTAGTTTGTGAATGTTGTATGCAATGAAAAATATGATTAAGACGAGCTAGTATCTCTTTTCCATAGTTTGCATTGAAAAATTCTATTTTATCGAAAAATTCTCTTGCGATATATTGACATCCATATCCATCTAAATCAATATGTGAAAGGTGGTAGACTTGCATTTTTATCCCTTAGTTAAAATTAATTTCAATATTACCTAAAATCTCATATTTGGTATTCATATCTAATTCTGCGTGGCTAAGCACTACAAGGTCAATTTTAAATTGCTCAAGCTTTGAGGCTAGAGCTCGCCTTAAGGCAGGATCTACGATCAAAATTACAGGTGCAATTCCTTTTTGTAGTATTTGCATACTTTCTTCGGTGATTGTATCAAGTAATTTTTGCATTTCATTGGTGTTAAGTAGAAGTGTTTTTCCAGATGGTTGTTCCCTTAGTTTGCCTAAAAGATACTGCTCTGTATCAAGAGAGAGGGTTACTAACTTTAAAATTCCATCTTCTGATTTAAAGATATTGGTAATCACACGAGAAAGTTTAGATCTTACCTGTTCTGTTATGAGTGCTACATCATTTTGTAGAGGCGTAGCAACATCTGTAATAGTCTCTAAAATTGTAAGCATATCTTTGATAGGAATTTTTTCGTGTAAAAGCTCTTGTAGTACAGATCGAATGACTCCTGCTTGGACTTTTCTAGCTTCTTCAATAATAGCTGGATAGTCTTGTGAAAGACGATCTAAAATTGATTTAACCTCATCTTTTGTGATAAATTCTTCTGCATAATTCTTTACAAGTTCGCTCATATGGGTTGTGATGACAGTTGAGGGATCAATAATAGTATAGCCTTGAATGATTGCTTCTTCTTTGTTTTCTGGATCAATCCAAAGTGCATCCATTCCAAAAGCAGGTTCTTTGGTAGGAATTCCTTCAATTTCTTTGCCAACAAGCCCTGTGTTCATTGCTAAGAATTTATCAGGCATTACACTGCCCTCACCAATACTAATGCCCTTAAGCTTGATTTCATAATTATTGGGTTGTAATTGCAGATTATCCCTGATTCTAATTTGTGGCATCAGAAATCCATAATCACTTGCAATTTTTTTACGAATACCTCTTACTCGCTCAAGCAAATCGCCATTTTGTTTGACATCTGCAAGACTGATAAGCTGATAACCTAGGTCTAATTCTAATAACTCAATTTTTAAAACCTCATCAATTGCTTTTTCTTCTTCTTTTTTAATCTCTTCGGCACTTTTTTGTTGTACTGGTGGAGGGAGGTGTTGTTGTGTATTGACTTCTCTAGGGTTTGTTTTAGCCTGTGTATCAAGTTTAATATTAGTCTTTTTGCTAAGCCATTTTTCAAAAATACTAAAAAGACTCTCTTTGTCTTCTCTAGAAATAAGCCAAGAAATAAATAAGAATAAAATACCAACAAAACCTAAGGATAGAGTGGGTAGTCCAGGAACCGTAGCAAATAATAAAAGAATCACTCCTACAATAATAAGTGTTTTGCTTTTATCGGTGAGTTGTGTGATAAGTTTGCTTGCAAAATTTTCCTCTTCATTTTGTGTGGTTCGTGTAGCAACAATACCTGTAGCAGTGGCAATAATAAGTGCAGGAATCTGTCCTACTAATCCATCGCCAATTGTTAATATAGTAAAGGTAGCAGCACTATCACTAGCACTCATTCCTCTTTGAAAAACACCAATTAAAAATCCCCCAATGATATTAATAATTGTGATAATGATAGAAGCAATGGCATCACCTTTAACAAACTTACTAGCACCATCCATTGCACCATAAAAATCTGCTTCTTGCGTGAGAGCAGATCTTCTAGCCTTGGCTTCTTCATTATCAATCAACCCAGCATTTAAATCTGCATCAATTGCCATTTGTTTTCCAGGCATTGCATCTAGGGCAAATCTTGCTCTTACTTCTGTTACCCTCGTAGAACCATTTGTGACAACTAATAGATTTACTAAAACTAAAATAATAAAAATAATACTACCAATCACATAATTCCCACTTACTGTAAAAGCACCAAATGCAGCAATAATATCACTGACAGAATCTGCACCCTTATATCCCTCAGTGAGTATCATTCTAGTAGTTGCAACATTAAGTGCTAGGCGATAGAGCGTAACAATAAGCAAAAGTGTAGGGAATGCTGAAAAGTCCGTAGGTTTGGTAATGTATAAACCTATGAGGATAATCAAGACAGAAAGTGCTATGGAAACAGTTAGAAGAAAATCTAGAAAAATAGGTGGCAGGGGGACAATGATGATTGCAAGTATGATGATAACAAAAGCAACTACTGCAAGATCTTTTGATTGTGTAAAAGTCCTGAGTACTGACATTATGGATTGTAAAACATCGATTTTCTTTTTTGCCAACTTTTGCCTCTATGCTAAAAGTAATTACACTACATAAAACTTAGAAAAATAAAAATTATAAAACTAGACTAAATAAAAGATTGATTCTACACTATTTTTATTTGATTTTTTGATTTTTTATTGTAAAATCCTCGCTTTAATTAAATACCATTCAGGAGGTCTTTATGGCTTTAGATACGGCGAAGAAACAAGAAATTATCCAAAAATTTGCTAGAGATAGCAAGGATACAGGTTCATCAGAAGTGCAAATTGCTCTTTTAACTCAAAGAATCTCTAATTTAACAGAGCATCTTAAGGTAAATAAGAAAGATTACTCAAGTAGATTAGGATTATTAAAGCTTGTAGGTAAGAGAAAGCATCTACTTAAATACCTTAAAAATTCTCAATATGAGAGATATAGCAAGATTATTAAAGAGTTGGGTATTAAGGATAGATAAAACTAGGAAGAGGAATTAAAAATTTCCTCTTCTTTTTTGCTAACCTCTATCTGATTTGTCAGATAAAAGAACTTCCTCATCACTAAGAAACTAATTAGATCCTCTAGGTCTTTTTTAAGAAATTGTTTGATGTATTGATTTGCTTGATAGATAATCTCTTGCGCTAAAGATGGATTTTTTAAGATAAAATCTACCCTCTCTTCTAAATCACTAAAATCATCCCTAATTTCCAAGTAATGATGGTTTTCAATAAGCATTCCTTCCATAAACCAAGTCTCAAACTTTGGTTTTGGCATTAAAACTAAAGAATTAGAGCTCATTATCCATTTAAGATTTGTGGCAGTATCATTACCTTCAAGAGACATTATAAATTTATATTTCAAATGTTCTTTGATGCTTGCCCTTCCTTTATTCCAAGTTCTAAATTCCTCATTTCTCAATGATCCTGTATGACCAGCATTTACAAGAGGATGGTTAAAAAATTTATGCATAAAGTCTTGACGGTTTTTTTGATAGCATCCACCCCGAAAAAAAACTTGATTAAATTTTTGTGAATAGGGAATAGATTCTCTTAGTTCTTGTGTGAGAAAATTAAAATGCCTTTTTTTATCAAGCTTTAATAAAATATTATTACTTGTAGGATTTTTTGCAATGGGTCTAGATTTACAAAAGCTTGGTGTTTTTACCTCATAATTAACATCACCAGATTCTAAGTGGAATAAAAGATTGGGATTAAAAAAACGCATATATTCATAAAAATCATAACAATATCTTGAGCCATTATTGAGAATTTCATATTTGGTTTGTTGTTTAGATGAAAAAGAAGAATTGGGATCAAAGCTACAATAATAATTCACACGCTTTGAAACATAATCTAGCTGACTATCATATTTATCTAGCAAAAAGGAGATTTTTTTCTCCAAGTTTCTCTTGGGAAAAAGTAGAAAATAAACTCCTTGTATGTTGTGTGATAAATTGTCTAACATCTATAAGTCCTCAATACCTAAATAATTTATCTAATTATATGTTTAATTTTAGAAAGAAGTCTAAAAGTTCTTGGCATTTTTATCCTTAGTCTATCTTTTATGCCAAGATAGGATAGGTTTTTTTCATAAAAATTAAAATGATCGATAAGATTTTTTGGAATTTTTTCATAGGGTATTTCTTCCATTTTGTTTTTAAATAAATAGATATATATGGGTATCTGTCCTTTTAAAATTTTTAAAATACCCCTATCTTTTTCTTTATGTAAGAGTTCTTCAAAAAAATCCATAATAACAAGGTAGCTTTGCAGTGATTTTAATATTTTTTGTTCTGTTGTCTTGCCTCTCATAATAGATTCCTCACTTAATTGGTAAGTATAAAGGCAAAGAGAAGTAATGCAAACCTTTTTAGCTTGTAGTAAAATTTGTGCAATAAAGGGCATATCTTCATAAAATATTTTTGGTATGAATAAGATTTGATTTTTTAGTAAAAAGGATTTTTGAATAATATAAAGCCACACACAGCCATCATTTAAGATACTAGGATTCTTCTTTAAAAGTTTTTTGCCTTCAATAAAAATTGGACAAGTAGATAAGCTTTTGGTTTTTGTAGTCAATTGAGTTTTATTTGAATTCTTTTTTAGTGTGGGTGGAGATGTGAAATTGCAGATCTTTAAGACTTCAATATCTTGATGTTTTAAGACTTCATAGAGTTTTTCACACATATCCTTTTCTATATAATCATCAGAATCCACAAAAACAAGATAGTTTCCATCTGCACTCTTTATGCCAACATTTCTTGCACGGCTCAATCCCTTATTTTCCTGATTAATAAGTTTAATGCGATGATCACTTTTAGCATATTCTCTTGCAATTTCACCACTAGTATCTGTACTTCCATCATTAATTAAAATAATTTCTATATTTTTAAAACTCTGATTGAGTACAGAATCTAGGCATCTAGAAAGATACTTTTCAACATTATAAATTGGAATTATGATTGAAAAAAATGGCATAAAGTGACCTTATTGTCCTTGATAGAACTATTCTTACTCTTCTTATAAATAAGACAAGAGGAAAGAAAAGACGATAATAGATAGGGTAGTGAAGATTTAGTTTTTGTAGAATAGAGAGGTTGCAATTAAAACCTAATAAATCGTCTTTTGTAAAAATTAAGTCTTTGTGGTAATTTGTCTTTTGGATCGCTCTTAAAGTGTGATCCATAGCAGTCTCTGAGCTAATTTTTAGGATTTCTTTCAAGGAAGATTCTGTATAGTTTTGTATTCTCTGTTGTAAGAGATTAGCTAAAACATAATAGCTATTTGCAGAATAGACTTTTTTACTAAAAGATGCTTTACCTCGCATTGTAGAGATAGGTGTTAAGTCATAATAATATTTACAAATTTTACTTAAATAAATTTTTTTGGCTTGCAAGAAAGCATCTGTGCAAAAGATCACATCTTCATATAAAATTCCCTCGGGAAAATAGATATTTTTTTGTTTCAAATAATCATTTTTAAAGATAAAATGCGCAATTGTAGTGATAAAAAGACTATTTTTACAGATTCTTAAAATGCTATCTGCACCCGTTTTTGCATCAAATATTTTTTGTTGAGGCAAGATTTTTGTAAAATAATCTCCTAAAATTTTTCGTTTGCCCTTTACAAAGAAAAATGGAGTGACTAAAACTTCAATTTCTTGATGTTTTAAGACTTCATAGAGTTTTTCACACATATCCTTTTCTATATAATCATCAGAATCCACAAAGAGTATATAATCCCCCCCCCCCATTTTTAAACCGATATTTCTTGCATGACCCTGACCCTTATTTTCCTGATTAATAAGTTTAATGCGATGATCACTTTTAGCATATTCTCTTGCAATTTCACCACTAGTATCTGTACTTCCATCATTAATTAAAATAATTTCTATATTTTTAAAACTCTGATTGAGTACAGAATCTAGGCATCTAGAAAGATACTTTTCAACATTATAAATTGGAATTATGATTGAAAAAAATGGTGCAATTTCTCTTTGCATTATTAAGCAGTATCCTTTAACTCTAACTTTATAAACTAATTTGATTGTATCTAAAAATTTAAAAGGAAAGAATTGCACAGCGCATTTATTGCTAGTTTATACATAAAAATTAATTTTGATATATAGGGCTAAAAGTAGTTTATTTTAAGTATTAGAAAAGTTAATTTATAGGATTTGAAGTTTATTAAATCTATCTTATCTTCCAATGTATGGGTTTTGTATGAATAACAAAAGATGTTAAGGTATTTTTGCTTTCTTAGGTCAAGATGATGGAGTAAACTCATTTTTAGGTGAAAATCGAAGTGGTTGATAAGAAAGTGGTGCGGAAAAGAGGACTTGAACCTCCATGCCTTGCGGCGCCAGATCCTAAGTCTGGTGCGTCTGCCAGTTTCGCCATTTCCGCAAATATACCCAAGACATATAAAAATACAACTATGGATACAAAAATTCTAACTCATACTTTGAGATAAATAACCCATATCCAAAGTGAAATTAAAACTTGTGTTGCGAATTATAACATAAACAAAATAAAATTCAATAAGATAGCTTTCAAAATTAGGATAGAATTACTTGGAATTTTTACTAAATGCGGATTCCTAACCCATATTTAGTAAAAATTTTTAGAAAACACAAAAATATTGGGAGAGTATGAAGAATGGAAGAAGTAATTGTCAATAGGAAAAAAATTTATAATCCAGAATCTGTAGAAACTGTGAATGAAAGAAGAATTTTTGGTGGAAATCCAACTAGTATATTTGATCTTAATAAGATTAAGTATCAGTGGGCTTATGATTTGTGGAAAACGATGTTGGCAAATACTTGGTTTCCAGAAGAAGTCAATATGAATGGAGACAAAAGGGATTATAATGGGGGATTAACTTCTCAAGAAAAGATTGGGTATGATCGTGCTTTGGCCCAGTTGATTTTTATGGATAGCTTACAGACAAATAATCTTATTGATAATGTGAATCCTTTTATTACTAGTCCAGAGATTAATCTTATTTTAGTACGTCAGGCATATGAAGAGGCTTTGCATTCTCAAAGTTATGCGGTGATGGTAGAAACTATTTCAGCAAATACAGATGAAATTTATGATATGTGGCGCGTAGATATGCAATTAAGAAGCAAGAATGATTATATTGCTAATGTGTATTTAGACCTTGCTAAGAATCCAACAGAGCGCAATATTGTTAAAGCAATGTTTGCAAATCAAATTCTAGAGGGGATTTATTTTTATAGTGGTTTTGCATTCTTTTATACTCTTGCTAGTTCAGGAAAAATGCTTGGATCTGCGCAAATGATTCGTTTTATCCAAAGAGATGAGGTTACGCATCTTATTGTTTTTCAAAATATGATAAGAACCCTAAAAAAAGAAAGAGCTGATCTTTTTACAAAAGATTTAGAAGAAGAAGTAATAGAAATGTTTAGAAGAGCTGTTGATATAGAATCTGCTTGGGGAGAATATATCACTCAAGGTCAAATTTTAGGACTCACTACAGAATTGATCCGACAATACATTGAATATCTTGCTGATACTAGGTTATCAAAGGTTGGTATGTCAAAACTCTATAATGTGGAGCATCCTATTAAGTGGGTGGAGCAGTATGCAAGCTTTAATGAGCAAAAGACTAATTTTTTTGAGGCAAAGGTTACAAATTATGCGAAGGGAAGTTTGATTGATGACTTTTAAGAAAATTTATACTCTACAACCCCATATACACCAAGATTATAATCTTAATCTTGAGTTTTTACTCAAGCATATCAAGCATGCACAGGATGGCTCTATCATTCTTGCTCCTGAAGTAATGCTTACAGGGTTTGCATATCAAAAGATGGAAGAAGCAAGCGAGTTTTCAAGAATTGCAACAGAGAAGATTCTTGAAGCTACGACCAATAAGACCTGCATCATTACAATGATTGAAAAAAATAATCAGTCTTATTTTAATAATTTGAAGGTTTTTCACAATAATGGTCTTATCCATAAACAGGCTAAAACCAAACTTTTTGCTCTAGGAGATGAGCATTTACACTTTAAGCAAGGAAGCATTGAAGAGTGTGTACCTTTTATGATAGATGGTATTAAGTGTAGTGCTTTAATTTGTTTTGAATTGCGTTTTCCTAGGATGTGGGATTTGGTGAGAGATTCTGAAATTGTTTTTATATCAGCACAATGGGGAGAACCCAGAAAAGAACATTTTGAAACACTTTCAAGAGCACTTGCAATCTTAAATCAAAGTTATGTTATAACAAGCAATCCTAAAAACTTGCAAATGGCAAAAGGGAGTGCAATCATCTCTCCTTATGGTTTAGTTTTTAAAAATGATAGAAAAGAAGTTATAGCTCTTGAAATTCATTTAGATGAGGTAGCGCGTGTTAGAAAATATATCCAAGTGAGAGAAAAATAATGTTTGTTAAAAGTGCTTTAATGAGTGAGGAAATTGCAAAAGTTTTTCCCTTGGATAAGCGGATTAAGGATGCGATTGCTAATGTGGATAGGGAATTGTTTGTTCCGGTGTCTTTGAGGATGCATGCTTATGCATTAAGTGCTTTGCCCATTCAGGAAAATCAATGGATTAGTTCTCCTTTAACAGTTGCAAAGATGACGCAATTTTTATTACCAGATGGAGCAGATAGTGTTCTAGAAGTGGGTTGTGGAAGTGGTTATCAAGCTATGGTTTTATCAAAAGTTTTTAGAAGAGTTTTTACGATTGAAAGAATTGAAAAAATTTTACTTGAGGCTCAAGCTAGAATCCGCAAAAGTGGTGTTTATAATATTAACACAAAGCTTGATGATGGCCAAAAGGGTTGGAGTGCGTATGCACCCTATGATAGAATCCTTTTTTCTGCATGTGCCCAAGAAATCCCAAGGGCTTTAGAGGAGCAATTGCAAGAAGGGGGTATTTTGGTTGCCCCAATGTTAATAGATGGCAAGCAGGTTATAAAGCGTTTTAGGAAGATAAATGGATATTTAGATAGGGGTGAGATTCTAGAGGAGTGTCGTTTTGTACCCGTTTTGGATGGGGTAATGCGTTAATGTTTTCAGGACTTGCTCCTCAATATTTTTTCTTTGATTTTGGCTTTAAAGAGAGTTTTGTTTTTTTTGTTATATTTGTTTTGAGTTCTTTTTTTCTTTATAAAAATAACAGGGAATTTTTTCTATTAAATTTTTTTTTCATTCCCATAGGTTTTATACCACTTTATAGTTACCCTAATTTATTTGGTATATGGCTTTGCAGTTTTTTATATATTGCTTTTATCTTAGCAATTTATGATGCAAAATATCTTGCTGTTCCTGCTTGGTTGAATTATCTTCTTGTAATAGAAGCATTCTGTAGCTTTTTTATTAGCAGTTTTGTTTTAGATTTTTTTGATATTTTATGCGAAGCTTTTGCTTTAGTGGGATTATTAGCAATTTTACAAGTGGTAATACGCACAGCTTTAAAGAGGGAAGCGTTAGGAGATGGCGATTTGGTCTTTGTTTTTGCCTTAGGAATTGCATTTGGATTTTTTGGAGGACTAGAAATCTTATTTTTTGGAAGTTTAGTGGGATTGTTGTTTATCCTTTATAAAAGAAAAAGAAAGCTACTACCTATGATTACTTTTTTATGGATAGGCATATGTTTAAAAATTTTATCGGGTTTGTATGATGTTTAAAAAGTATCTTTTTAGTTCAATTGCACAGATATTTTTTCCTTTTTTCTTGGTATTGTTTTTTATTTCTTCTGTAGTTTTACTTATAAGTATCGCAGGGATTACATTAGTAGTGAAGATGAATTTCACAGATTTGATGCTTGTGTTTTTATATCTTTTGCCAGGAACAGTGTTTTTTATCATTCCTATTACTTTTTTTGCTTCCTGTGTATTGGGACTTGCAAGACTTTCGTATGATTATGAGTTATTGGTATTTTTTTCCTTGGGTGTTTCGCCTAAAAAGATTTTAAGATTTTTTATCCCAATTAGCTTACTTGTGACATTTGTATTGCTAATTTTTTCTCTAGCATTAATCCCTTTATCCAAAAGTGCTTATTCTGATTTTATTGCAGAGAAGAGAACAAAAATTGATGTAAATGTAAGACCTGGAGATTTTGGCCAAAAGCTTGGGGATTGGCTTGTTTATATTGATGATATGAAAGATAATGTGTATGAGGGGCTTGTTTTATTTTCAGGGGTTGATTTGGGGCAAGAAAGTTTTGTGGTTGCAAAGAAAGGAAAAGTTGAAAACCTAGATGGAGTTTTTAAAATGAGTCTAGAAAATGGTGATGCTTATTTTGCAAAAGATAATGAAATAAAAAAGATTAACTTTCAAGAGATGGCAATCCAAAGTGAGCTTAAAAAAATCAATCTAAGTTCATATGATTTATGGGCATATTGGAGGAGTGCTTTTCATGGAAAAAAATCCCAAGCAAGAAGATTGTCTCAAGCTATTCTTACTTCTCTTTTTCCTCTTGCAAGTTTATTTTTAATCCCTCTTTTTGGTATTGCAAACCCAAGATTCCAAAAGAATCTTTCTTATGTATATATCCTTGTAACAGTTATAGTTTATTTTGGTTTTGTGCATATTTTTGGTGAAAATGCTCCATTTGTAGGGATCTTGTTAATTCCCTTGATGACTATAGGGATTTCTTATTATTTTTATAGGAAGAGAGTGCTTAGAGTTTATTAAATGTTTGTTGCTGCAAAAATTGCTTATGATGGAAGTAAATTTTATGGCTTTTCAAAACAAAAAGACTACTTAAGTGTAGTTGAGTTTTTAGAAAAAAAGTTGGCTACATTTGGAATCTTTACTAAGGTAATGGGTGCAGGAAGGACAGATAGAGGAGTCCATGCTACAGGACAAGTTATTAAGTTTGAAGTTCCAGATTATTGGGATTTAGAGAGATTATTAAAACTATTTAATATTAAAGCATATCCTTTGGTTGCAATAAGAAGAATTTGGAAGGTAACGGAGAATTTTCATCCAAGATTTGATGCAGTTAAAAGAGAATATCGCTATATTTTTGGAAAAAGTAGAAGAAATATTTGGTTAAGTTCTTATGTTTCTTATGAGGTTTATGATAGTCAAGAAAAAATACAAGAAGCCTTAGAAATATTTATTGGAAAGCATGATTTTTTGTTTTTTAGTAAAAGAGGCAGTGATGCTACAACCAGTGTTAGGGAAATTTATAAAGCATTTTTGTATGAGTACCAAATTTTAAATGATAAATATCTTGTTGCAGTTTTTCAAGCTAATGGATTTTTATATGCACAAATAAGAATGATGATGGGTGCTATTTTAGCCTATTCAAGAGGTGAAATTACTCTTGATGATTTGAAATCACAACTTTTGGTACAAAAATCTGTTTATCAGATTCCATCAAGCCCAAGTGGCCTTTATCTCAGCAAGATTTTTTATTAAATTTTACTTAAATTAAGCTTTATTTAAGATATTTATTTCTATAATTGCGTCTTTGATTTAAATTACAAAGGTTTGATTATGGAAATAACAAAAACCGCTAAAGCGAATGAAATAACCAGAGATTGGGTTGTTCTTGATGCAAAAGACAAGACTTTTGGGCGTCTTATAACAGAGATTGCAGTCCTATTAAGAGGTAAGCATAAACCTTGCTTTACTCCAAATGTTGATTGCGGGGATTTTGTAGTGGTGATTAATGCACAGCAAGTGAAGTTTTCTGGTATGAAGCTGGAAGATAAGGAATATTTTACACACTCAGGATATTTTGGAAGTACAAAGAGTAAGACACTAAAAGAAATGCTAGCAAAAAGCCCTGAAAAGCTTTATCATTTGGCAGTTAGAGGGATGCTTCCAAAGACAAAATTAGGTCGTGCAATGATTAAAAAACTTAAAGTGTATAGAGGTGCAGAGCATCCACATACAGCACAAGTATCAAAAAGTAAATAAGGAAAAAAAATGGCAAAAGTTTATGCGACAGGAAAAAGAAAAACAGCAATTGCTAAGGTTTGGTTAAGTAGTGGTACTGGAAAGCTTGTAATCAATGGAAGTGATTTAGATACTTGGCTTGGAGGTCATGAAGCAATAAAGATGAAAGTAATGCAACCTCTTATGCTTACAAATCAAGACAAGTCGGTAGATATTATTGCAACAACTTTTGGTGGTGGGTATTCTGCTCAGGCAGAGGCTTTAAGACATGGTATTTCAAAAGCACTTAATGCTTATGATATTTCTTTTCGTGCAATTTTAAAACCAAAAGGATTACTCACAAGAGATGCTCGTGTAGTTGAGCGTAAAAAATACGGAAAAAAGAAAGCAAGAAGAAGTCCTCAATTCTCAAAAAGATAATTTTTATCCAATCCTTTTTGGGTTGGGTATTTATGGGGAAATTATGCAAAAAAAGATTGATTTAAAAAACGCTCCAATACCTTCATTATTTTTTTCTTATTTTATTCCTTCTTTATTTACTATGTTAGCTCTTTCTACATATTCTGCAATTGATGGAATCTTTGTAGGAAAAAAGGTAGGAAGTGATGCACTTGCTGCAATAGGAATTTCTTGGCCAGTTTTTTTAGTAATTATTTCTTTTGAATTATTGCTTAGTTTTGGAGGTGGAACTCTTGCATCTTTTTATTTAGGAAAGAGCAAGCCTCTAAAAGCGCGTATAGTATTTAGCTCTATTTTTTATTTTATAGTGATAGTAAGCTTAGTGCTGGGATTGATCTGCTTTTACTTTGTGGAGAATATCACATCTTTTTTAGGGGCTAGTGAAAGGCTTGAGGGTTATGTGATCGAGTATCTAAGTGTAATCTTTTTGGGTATGGTTTTTATTGTTTTGCATCCTCTAAGTGATATTTTTACAACCAACGATAAAAGGCCAATGCTTGCTACAATATCTATGATTGTAGGTGCAGTGAGCAATATTATCTTAAATTATTTTTTTATTTTTGTTTTTGAATGGGGAGTAATGGGAAGTGCTTTAGCAACGGTTGCTGCCCATATTATTGGAAGCATAATTCTAATTTGGCACTTTTTATTCAAAAAAGGAGATTTATTTTTTGTAAGATCTTTTTCCATAAAGAGTGTGATGAAAGCAGCAAAGATAGGTATTCCCCAGTCTTTTGCGGAATTATCTGCAGCAATAGTCATATTTTTATTTAATATAACTTTAATGTCTGTTGTGGGTGAAAAAGGCGTAACTATTTATAGTATCTTGATGTATTGTGGCATCATCTTTTTTACTATTTTGCTCTCTGTGACACAAGGAATGCAACCCATCGTTAGTTTTAGTTATGGTGCAACTTTGCTTGATAGAACAGAGCAAATTTTAAGATATTCTTTAAAAGCAATGCTAAGTATGGGGGTTTTGCTTTATGTTTTTGCATATTTCTTTGGAGATCATTTAATCTTTTTATTTTTAAAACAAGAACAATTACAAGATAAGGTTTTTATATCAGAAATTGTTTTGGCAATGAGAATCTATTATGCTGGGTATATTTTTTTAGGATTTAACATGCTCATTGCCACCTATTTGCAATCTTTACAACGCACATTATCTTCTTTTATTATAACCTTTCTTTATACAATAGGTTTTATTATGATATTTTTACCAATCTTTAGCCATCTATTTGGAGAAATAGGGATTTGGTCTAGTTATCCGTGTGCTCAAAGTGTTGCTTTGGTTTTTGTAACTTGCATTTTATTGTATGAAAGGAGAAGGATTTTTGGAACGCTTAAAAAATAAGGTTTTGTTGTTTGATTTAGATGGGACCTTGATAGATTCAACAGATGCAATCTGTCAAAGTTTTATATCAGTCTTTAAAGATAAGGGAATGCAATCCCCTGATAGAGAATCCATTAAGAGTATTATTGGCTATCCTCTTGATGAAATGTTTAAGTATTTTGGAGTTAGGGATAAGATAGAGGTATTTGTACAAAAATATAGAGATTATTACCAAGAGATTTATCTACAAAAAACCACAATGTTGCCAAATGCTATTAGATCTTTAAAGGAAGCATATAACTTTGCAGAATTAGGAGTTGTGACAACAAAAACAGCTTTTTATTCAAAAAAAATTCTTGAAAACTTCAATGTGCTAGAACTCTTTAAAGCGGTTATTGGCAGAGAGGATGTAGTGCATCCAAAACCTCATGCTGAACCAATATTAAAGGCTATGGAATTTTTCAATAAGGATTCTATATTTTATATGATAGGGGATACTTCTTTAGATATTCAAGCTGCTGTAAATGCGGGTGTAGTACCAATTCCAGTTAGCAGTGGATATGAAAGTAGAGATAAATTACAAGCTAGAGGCTTTAGGGTATTTAACGATACTTTAGAAGCTGTTTTGTTTATAAAAGAGTCTTAGTTTTAATAAAAAATTAACTTCTTATAATCTTTGCTTTTATAAGTAAAGATTATTTTAACTTTTTCATACCCAATATTTGATAATTTTTGATAGAATCAGAGCGCATAAAACCCTAAGATTAGGATTTTAATTATTTTTAACAAAGGAGCAGATGATGTTAGAGATCAGATGGCACTCTAGAGCTGGTCAGGGCGCAGTTACTGGTGCGAAAGGATTAGCTGATGTTGTAGCTGGAACAGGCAAACAGGTTCAAGCTTTTGCATTTTATGGTTCCGCAAAGAGAGGTGCGGCTATGACTGCATATAATAGGGTAGATGATTCTCCTATTTTAAACCACGAAAAATTTATGAGACCAGATTATATTCTAGTGATAGACCCTGGACTAACTTTTATTACAGATATTTGTGCTAATGAGAAAGCTGATACAAAATACATTATCACAACACACTTAAGCAAAGATGAATTGATTGCAAAAAAGCCAGAATTAAAGGGCAAAGAATTATATACATTAGATTGTATTAAAATTTCTGTTGAGACAATTGGTAAATCAGTACCAAATGCACCTATGCTTGGTGCTTTGATGAAGGTTTCTGGAATGCTTGAATTAGACTATTTCTTAGAGAATTTTATTAAACTTTTAGGCAAGAAACTTCCTCAAAAAATTATTGATGCAAATCGTGAAGCAATTACAAGAGCATATAACGAAGTAAGATAAGGAGTAAATTATGAAAGGTTGGAATGAATTTGAAATTGGGTCTGTTCTTTTTCCGTTTAATGAGGATGGATTAAAAGCACAAGAAAAAATGCCTGATAATAGGGACTATACAGAAAACAGCTCTAGAACAGCTAGCGTAGCACATTGGAGAGTACAAAAACCTGTTCATAATAAAGATCATTGTATTAATTGCTTCTTTTGCTGGGTTTATTGTCCAGATGCTTCTATTTTGGCTCAAGATGAAAAGATGAGTGGTGTTGATTATACACACTGCAAAGGTTGTGGTGTTTGCGTATCCGTATGTCCTACAAATCCAAAATCTTTACTTATGTTTGATGAAAATGAAGTAAATGAGGAAGCAATACAAAAGTGGCCTCAAAAAGAAAGAAAATAAGGAGACAAAATGGCATTAAAATATGAATTATTAAAAACAGAGGTTTGGGATGGGAATATGGCTGCAAGCCACGCTTTAAGACAAGCTCAAATTGATGTAGTAGCTGCTTATCCCATTACTCCTTCAACACCAATTGTACAAAATTATGGGAACTTTGTGAGCAATGGTTATGTTGATGGTGAATTTGTAATGGTAGAATCAGAACATGCTGCAATGAGTGCTTGTGTAGGTGCAGCTGCAGCAGGTGGAAGAGTGGCAACTGCTACAAGCTCTCAAGGATTTGCATTAATGGTAGAAGTAATGTATCAAGCTTCTGGTATGAGAGTTCCTTTAGTTTTAAATCTTGTAAATCGTGCCTTAGCAGCTCCATTGAATGTTAATGGGGATCATTCTGATATGTATTTAAGTAGAGATTGTGGTTGGGTAAGTTTATGTGCTTATAATCCACAGGAAGCATATGATTTTAATTTAATGGCCTTTAGAATTGCTGAAGATATGCGTGTGAGAATTCCAGTTATTGTAAATCAAGATGGTTTTATTTGTTCGCATACTGCACAAAATGTAATGCCTTTGAGTGATGAAGAAGCTTATAAGTTTGTTGGAGAATATAAGACTAAAAATCCATTATTAGATTTTAGCAAGCCTGTGACCTATGGTGCTCAAACAGAGGAAGATTGGCATTTTGAGCATAAAGCACAATTGCACCATGATTTAATGAAATCTGATGTTGTAATTAAAGAAGTTTTTGAAGAATTTGCAAAGCTTACAGGTAGGAAATATTCCCTTGTAGAGGCGTATGATATGGATGATGCTGAAGTGGCAATTGTAGCTCTTGGAACAACTGTAGAGACTGCTAGAATTGTTGCACAAAATGTAAGAAAAGAGGGAATTAAGGCTGGAGTAGTCTCAATTAGATCTCTTAGACCATTCCCTTATAAGGAAGTTGCTGAAGCTTTAAAAAATTGTAAAGCAATTGCTATGTTAGATAGAAGTTCTCCTGCTGGAGCAATGGGTATGTTATTTAATGAAGTTGGAGTTGCGGTATTGCAAAATGCTTCAAATAAGCCTATTTTATCAAATTATATATATGGTCTGGGTGGTAGAGATATGACACAAGATGGACTGATAGAGGTATATAAAGATCTTGATAAGAATGCAAAAGCTGGTAAATTAACACATCCAACACAACAGTTTATAGGCCTTCGTGGTAATAAAATGGCTTTTAATTAAGGAGAGTAGTGATGACAAAAGATATTAAAAATTTGAAGCAATTTTCAAAGTCAGCAGAAAAGTTTGAAGGTGCAAATCTTCTTTGTCCAGGTTGTGCTCATGGTATGATTATTCGTGAAGTCTTAAACTCTGTAGATGGTCCTATTTTGATCGGAAATTCTACAGGTTGTATCGAGGTTTCTACAGCAGTATATCCTTATACTTCTTGGGATGTTCCTTGGATACATATCGGCTTTGAAAATAGTTCAACAGCAGTTTCTGGTGCAGAAGCGATGTATCGTGCATTGACTAATAAGGGTAAATACAAAGGTGAAAAACCTAAGTTTGTTGCTTTTGGTGGTGATGGTTCAACCTATGATATTGGTTTCCAATGGATAAGCGGATGTTTTGAAAGAGGACACGATTTTACTTATATCTGCTTTGACAATGAAGTCTATGCAAATACAGGCGGTCAAAGAAGCGGTTCTACTCCTCTTGGATCAAGCACATCTACTACTCCTTCTGGAAAGGTGAGCTATGGTAAAAAAGAGAAAAAGAAGGATATGCTGTCAATTATGGCTGCACATGGATCTCCTTATGTAGCACAAGTTGCTCCAAATAAATGGAAAGATATGAATAAAAAAATTAAAACAGCACTAGATACAGAGGGACCAACTTTTATTAATGCTTTAAGTGCGTGTACTACAGAGTGGAGATTTAGTTGCAACAATACAGTGGAGATGATGGATCTAGCAGTGGATTCTTTAGTATTTCCACTTTATGAAATTATTGATGGTTGTCAGCTAAATATTACCTATCGTCCAAAAAATGTGATTCCTGTTCGTGACTATCTAGGAGTTCAAGGAAGGTTTAAACATCTATTTAAACCAGAAAATGAACATATTATTGAGCAGTTCCAAAAAGATGTTGATAAAAAGTGGGAGATGCTTCAAAGAAGAGAAGAGGCAAAAATTTAAGTTTGCAGAGAGTAAGGGGGAGGCGATACCACAGTAATTTAGGGGTTTATATTCTTTTCTTTAGAGAAATATAAACCTTTTTTTGAAGTTGCAGTGTGCTACAAGAAATTTTAGCTATTTGTATATCCTCTTTTACACTAAGATTGATTCATAAACTTGAGTTAGTGGTTCTAATGATTGTCGTATTGAATTTGACAAGAGTTTGAGATTCCTTCTCTTGCCACCACTTAATTTTTCTTTAAGATCTTAGGTCTTTAAAAACTATACAAGAATACAAGATGACAATTTGACAACATTAATCACAATATGCTTTATTGAGAGTTTTTAGCATATTGAACCTCCTTTGTATTGAGTGGTGGTAGGAGAGGGAATTGAAGTATAAAAATTTCAATGTTACCAAGAAAAAGATGGACTAAAAAATATAGTAAATTTTATATAAGACTCTAAGGATATGAGATCTAATAGTTAGATTTTATTGTTAGAGCAATATAGACTAAATAACAAACAATTATAAAAATTCTCTCAGAGAACTGCATCTTTTAATCTTAAACAATATTTTAATGTGGCTTAAGTAACCAAAATGTTTTTATGCTAATTATTAGAAGATGTCTTAGTGATTTAGAAATCACAATTGTTTTTATGGACAAATAAAGGTCAAGCGAAATTCTTAAAAAATCGTATTTAAATTTACTAAGAGGCTGACTAAAAAATAATTTTAAAAAATCTTATTAATAGAATTAGTGTAATCAGAATTTTTTAAAGTTAGGATAATCTTGCATAAAAATATAAAAAAACTTTAATCAAACCAATAAATTTTTGGATTAAAAACATTAAAAAATAAATTAACTAGTATTAATTTTTTAGAGATTTTTTGCCATAAATAAAAATTTTTATTAAAAACTGTTAAAAACAGCTCCCTAAAAGTAAAAAAAGTAAATGAAAAC